>JBGTLS010000614.1:0-3387 GCA_041744015.1 Cryomorpha sp.
GGCTTTCAGCCGCACAGTTGTCCGATATTTTTACACACCTAAGGGTCATCTCCCGATCATTTCCTTCGCAAAGTTGTTAAGGGCTTTCATGTTGCCCATTCGTATTTGAGTGTTAAAAGCGAATTTCCTTTTTGTAGATCCTTCTATTTATTCCAACTTGCGATAAGCAATTTCTAATTTTAAAAATGAAAATCAAGTATATAGATCTCATAGAGCAAACTTTTCACTTTCCTCAGGATGAATTTCAACTGGAGAAAGACGAATTGTCTTTCCATGGCATACCGCTGATGGAAATGGCGCGGAAATACGGTACGCCTCTGAAATTTACTTACCTCCCTAAGATATCGGAGAACATTCAGAAAGCGAAAACATGGTTTAAGTCAGCCATGGAAAAGGTGAATTATCAAGGGTCGTACAATTATTGTTACTGCACCAAGAGTTCTCATTTTTCGCATATCGTGGAGCAGGCCCTGAAAAACGATATTTCGATCGAAACATCATCTGCCTACGATCTCGATATCGTGGAATACCTCTACACATCGGGTCAGCTCAACAGGGATCGGTACGTGGTGTGCAATGGATACAAGACAGACGATTATCTCCACCATATGGCTGATCTGATAAACCGGGGATTTAAGATCCTGCCGGTCATCGATAATTATCAGGAAGTTGATATCCTTAACAATCTCATCGACAAAGAATTTGAGATCGGTATAAGAATCGCCAGTGAAGAGGAACCAAAATTTGAATTCTATACCAGCCGATTGGGCATCGGATATCGCAACATTGCGCCTTTTTATCGGGATGTCATTCAGGATCACCCGAAAATCCGGTTGAAGATGTTGCACTTCTTTATCAATACCGGCATCAACGATACGGCATACTACTGGAACGAATTCCATAAATGCCTCAATGTATATGGCAAACTCAAAGAAAATTGTGATACCCTCGATTCGCTCAACATAGGCGGAGGTTTTCCAATCAAAAACAGTTTGGCGTTCGAATACGATTATGCCTACATGGTAGATGAAATCATTGCCCAAACGAAACTGTTTTGTGAAGATGCCGGCATTGACGATCCACATATCTATACCGAATTTGGGAGTTTTACAGTCGGCGAAAGCGGGGGTGCGCTTTTCAAAGTCCTTTATCAAAAACGACAGAACGACAAGGAGCACTGGAACATGATCGATTCATCTTTCATGACCACCCTGCCGGATTCCTGGGCAATCAACAAGCGTTTTATTATGTTGCCAATCAATCGCTGGAACAGCGATTACGAGCGCGTTTTGCTCGGTGGCCTCACCTGCGACAGCGACGATTATTACAATTCCGAACAACACATCAACGGAATCTATCTGCCGAGATACAACAAAGACAATCCGTTGTATATCGGATTTTTCAATACCGGGGCTTATCAGGATACCGTGGGCGGTTTTGGCGGATTGCAGCATTGCCTGATTCCAAATCCCAAACACATCATCGTGGACCGCGACAAAAAGGGCGAACTCACTTATCGCATATTTTCGGAAGAACAACCCGCCGCTTCCATGATGAAACTTTTGGGATATCCTGCTAACGGAAAAAAATCAAATAACAAACTTGAACATGGAATTGAATCCAAATAATTTCGCTGGAATACCTGATGAATTTGCAGGGGAGGAAAACGCACAAATTGTCGTCGTACCTGTGCCTTATGACGGTACCAGCAGTTGGGGCAAAGGCGCTGACAAAGGCCCTGAAGCCATGCTTGAAGCTGCCAGAAACATGGAGCTTTATGATATTGAGACCGATACGGAGGTTTATCAAAATGGAATTTTCCTCTCGGAACCCGTAAGCGAAAACAGTTCACCGGAGGCGATGACTGATGCTGTGCACAATCGCATTGCTCATTTTCTCAACAAAGAAAAATTTGTCACCATGATCGGTGGCGAGCATTCCGTAACCATCGGAGCTGTGCGCGCATTTCTCGATAAGTATGAAAAACTGACTGTTTTGCAAATTGATGCCCATGCAGATCTTCGCGAAAGTTACGAGGGAAGTATATGCAATCACGCCTGTGCCGTACACGAAGCAAATAACAGAGCAAAACTTATACAGGTCGGAATTCGGAGTATGGATGTCTCTGAAAATAAATGGATGAAGAGGGAGAATGTTTTCTTCGCCCACGAAATGCCTAAGAATCCGATGTGGATGGACGAAGCCATTGAGCGTATGACGCGCGATGTGTATATCACCATCGATCTCGATGCCTTCGATCCATCTGTTGTTCCATCCACAGGTACGCCTGAGCCAGGTGGACTGATGTGGAATGAAAAATTGAAATTTATTAAAAAAGTAAACAAGAGAAGACATATTGTAGGCTTTGACATTGTGGAGCTGGCGCCAAATCCGTCAGAGCGGTCTTCAGATTTTCTGATGGCCAAACTTCATTACAAGATGCTGAGCTATATCTTCAAAAAAAGGAATAAAAATAATGACTGAACGCGGACCTATATCGAATTTCATTGAGTCGCATTACAAACATTTCAACGCGGCTGCACTCGTAGACGCTGCAAAGGGCTACGAGCAGCACCTGCTGGAAAATGGCAAAATGATGATTACCCTGGCCGGTGCCATGAGTACAGCCGAGCTCGGACGCAGTCTGGCGGAAATGATTCGACAGGATAAGGTACAGATCATTTCCTGCACGGGCGCCAATCTGGAAGAAGACCTGATGAATCTTGTGGCGCACTCGCATTATGAGCGCGTGCCCAATTACCGTGACCTGACGCCTGAGCAGGAGTGGGACTTGCTCGAGCGGGGTCTGAATCGGGTTACGGATACCTGCATTCCTGAAGAGGAAGCTTTTCGCCGGTTGCAAAGTAAAATCTTTAAACAGTGGAAAAATGCCCAGGATGCCGGAGAAAGATTTTTTCCGCATGAGTACATGTACAAAATGATCCTTTCAGGCGATCTGAAACAATTTTACGAAATCGATCCCAAAAATTCCTGGATGATCGCTGCAGCGGAAAAAAATCTGCCGATTGTGGTGCCGGGATGGGAAGACAGTACGATGGGAAACATTTTTGCTTCGTATTGTATCAAAGGTGAATTGAATCCTTCCACAATGAAATCGGGGATTGAGTACATGACATGGCTGGCGGATTGGTACACGAAAAATTCTTCCGGAAAAGGTGTGGGATTTTTCCAGATTGGGGGAGGTATTGCGGGAGATTTCCCCATTTGCGTGGTTCCGATGTTATACCAGGATATGGAAATGCACGACATTCCTTTCTGGAGTTATTTCTGCCAGATTTCAGACTCCACTACGAGCTACGGGTCTTACTCCGGCGCGGTTCCCAACGAAAAAATCACCTGGGGAAAACTCGATATAAAAACACCAAA
>JBGTLS010000615.1:0-5053 GCA_041744015.1 Cryomorpha sp.
GGAATAAATCATTTGATCGAAATAAAAATTGATTATGAAAGTTTCTATTGTTCAATTTCACCTTCTATCACGAATGAGGGCTCAATTTGCTGATTGCCAACCTAGCGAAGCGAGCTCCGACAGCAGGGAGGTAATTGCCAATTCTATTACACTATTTTAGCACCCGGCTAAATCACTTCTAATGAAATATCAGTTAACATTAATTCCCCTCCTAATTTGCCTTTTTCACACAGAACCTGTATTCAACCAGGACACAACCATCACGTGGATCGACCATTCCGGGAAACACGTGAATAAAGCGGCTGCGACCATGTATCGGCAATCGTGGGAAGAGAATGAGCTTTGGATGGTGCGGGATTTTTATTTGGACGGCCAACTTCAAATGACAGGTGCATATAGAAGACCCCAATTCAAAATAAATCACGGAACTTTTATTTATTATTCAAAATACAATGTCAAAACCCTTGAAGTAAATTATGACAATGACTACCTCACCGGCCAGGCGACTGCATACTTTGACAATGGCACGCTGAGTGAAACAGGAATGTATATGGAAGGCTTATCATTCGAGGAAAGAAATGACCTGATTGCTGCCCTGCCAAAAGAATTGCCTTACACGCGGGATTCAACCAATCTGAAAACGGGAACCTGGGAATATTACCACATTAATGGAAAATTAAGTGGCCGCGAAGTATATAAAGATGGATTTATTATTTATTCTGAATACTGGAATGATGATGGATCTGAATTCGATCAGCGTCATCGGGTCCATCGCCCGGCCGAATTCCCGGGAGGTAAAGCGGCCCTGGCGGAATACCTGCATAAACGTGTGAGACTACCCGATACGGATCAGTTTCATAAAGTTTCGGGCACTGTGAAAATACGTATAACCATTGACGAAAAGGGACAAGTAAAAGATCCAACCATCATTAAATCAGTTTCTCCCACAGCGGATGCACACTGTCTGGAAATTGTAAAAAACATGCCATTGTGGATACCCGCGCGCATGCATAACCGACATGTCAAAATGAATTATGTACTTCCATTTCACTTTGTCCAGCCTGGATCGCGAAACTAACAGGAAACAGAATAATAGACATTAAATTCTCCTCCGAAAAACGCTGGATGATTGACTTAGTTTTTAGTTCTTAGTTCATACCTCACTTCATAGTTCATACCTCATAGTTCTTAGTTTTTAGTTTTTAGTTCTTAGTTCATACCGCATACATCATCGTTCATCCCTCCTGGTTCTCACTCCTGTATTAAAAGCTGACTGGCAGTAAAAACACCCTGATGATCAAAAACGACAACATACATTCCCTGACTCAGCGCACCCGATTCGAGTATGAGGTCATTTTCAGGAGTAAATCGCTCGAGGAGCATCCTGCCGGAGAGATCGTATATGCGCACTGTGTATTCGGGGACATTTGCCGCAAGGCGCACCTCACCGGGGCTCGGATTGGGATACATATTGGTGACCAACGCTGTTTGGGGATTGTACTGTACATAATGAATAGCTGACCATGGACCTGCCACATCATCAGGATCCCCTTCACAAAAGCAGCGAACGCGCCATCCATAAGTTGTATTCGGTGTGATCAGATTAGCTGGTACAAATTTTTCTCCCACTTCATATCCCGGTACATTGACGTATTGAAATGGACCTCCAAAACTGGTGCCCGCCTGAATAAGGCAACGAACCGATTCAGGAAATACGCTCCAGGATAACATCATTCCATTCCCGACTGGATTGGCCGTCAGGGAAGTGGGCGCTACCGGAGTACAGGACATGGACCATTCGGATATGAAAATCCCACTTGAATTGGATCTGATTAGCTCTCTGGTTCCATTGCCTGTCACATCAGCCAAAAACATCCTGGCATTATTCCCCGCTCCGGCGATCTCCTGAAATACGGAAAACTGGCCCGTTCCATCATTGATTAGTACATAAATTGGTGCCGGACCAGAAATTACCTGTCTGTCTATCACGAGGTCGACGTGTCCATCGCCATTCATATCTTCTGCCACAAGATGCCGGGTATTGCCAATGGATGTAGGTACACCATTCTGTAGTGGATTGATGGCTACCGGAGCCCCAAAATTGCCATTTCCAAGATTTGGCAACCAGGAAAGCTGAGTTCCGGCAACATCATAACCGAGGATATCATTGAGCCCATCGCCGTCTACATCAGCGACGTCAAAAGGGCGAAAAGCGGATCGGATTGTAACAGTAGGTTCGAAAACGATATTTCCCGGCGTGCTGTTGTTTTCAACCCATCGCAACTCAACCGGACTGTTGAAGTCGTTGATTCTCCAGTTGTACAGCACATCTTCCCTCCCATTTCCGGAAAGGTCGCCAAGCACCATTCGCGTAACATCTCTTTGGTAATATTGATAAGAAGTAGCTGAATAAAATTCCCATTCGCCGGTATAATTGACATTGCGAAGCACGTTAACCGAATTGGAATAATATTCTCCATCGAAACCAAATCCCGCAGTACGCACGATATCAACAATACCGTCCCCATCCATATCGGCATGGGTGATCTGATTGGTTCCGCCTACAAAAACCGGGTTTCCGTTGGAAGTAGGTATTAAGATTGAAACGTTTAGGATATCACCATTCCCGTCATTTTCATGAAAGGCTGAGTAAAGTTCCTCGGTGAACAGCGTGTTTGTGACAATATCCGCATATCCGTTACCGGTAAAATCCGCTGCGGTAATATCGCGCGCACCCCATTCTGACGGAGATGTAAATTCATGAACGGAAAACTGACCTGCGCCAGGAGAATAATTGATGCTAAAGAATTCGCTCAACACATCATCAATTCCATCTCCATCCATATCGGCCGTTGTGATGGGGTCGTAAAAAAGAGGTACAGGCCAGGGCTCATTGGTTGGAACATAGGAGAAAACCTGGGTGAATTGTGCATTTGAAATAAGCGGTACAAGCAGCGCAAAACACGTCAAAAGTCGGATTAGTTTCATGGGTTCGATGGTTGGTGAACAATAAATGTAAGCAATTCGGCAAATTTGCAAAAACATATTCCCTTAAAATCACCGGGCAATTAAGAAGGCGATGAAGCCTGCAACCGCAAATACCCCGAAGAATGATTCGAAAAGAAGTCAGTGGAATCCAGTCATCGACTAAACCTCCGGGGGGTGTGCTTGTCGCCAGGTGCTTCTCTCCAATGCATACCAGTTGCACCGCGTGTCGTGGTAGTCAAATTCTTCAACGAACGTCAAACCCAGTTTTTTGAGAATATGATTCGAAGCCTCATTCCGGCCATGCGCCGCCGCGTATATTATGGACAGTTTCATCTCTTCAAACCCATAACGAAGGGCGGCTACAGCACTTTCCGTGGCATATCCCCGCCCCCAGTAATTTCGTATGATGCGATACCCAATGTCGTAAAACATGGTGTGGTTGTTCATGGGTTCTGTGACCAGTTTAAGGCCGCTCCATCCCAAAAAGTTGTTGCTTTCTCTTTCCACCACTGCCCAGCGTCCAATGCCGTGTTCAACATATTGTTGCCGGATAAATCGGATGACGGCTGCTGCCTCATCACGGGTTTTTAGCGTTTGGTGGCCCAGGTACCGATGCACTTCCGGATCCGAGTCCAGCGCAAAAAGGCCCTCGACATCTTCTGGCTCAATTTCCCGGAGGATAAGCCTTTCAGTTTCAGCCAGGATTTTCATACATTCTATATTTTTTCAATTGAAGTCAGCTTGGCCAAAGTTCGAAACTTTGGCAAAGCTATAAAAGCGTGTTTTGTAATCATAAAAGTTCCCGCCGGTTTATGACTATACCCGGGTGGTCAAAAAAAATCCCACCATACTCAAATGGTGGGATTCCGAAATTCAATTCTATTCACACCAATCAACTGTCCATTCGGGAATCGGTAGTGGTTGACCGCGCCTGCCGCCGTTCGTCAAAAACGTGCTTCATTTTTTTGGCTTTGCGTTGTTGAGGCCGGTCCAAAACTGCCTTCAGGTCTTCCCGATAGCTGGCCTTGATTGCTTTTCTTCTGTCGGCATCGGAATTAACACCACCAGCAGCCTGAAAGGCGGTCAACATTTTCGTATTGGCGTTGTGAACGCGGGTTACCTGATCATCCCGGAGTTCGAGTTCGGTTTTCATTTTATCAGTGAGGGCTTGTGCGTGTTGACGTGGTTCGGCGCTTTGGGCCATCGTACCTGTGCTTATTAGGGTACCACATATGAGTGAAAAGAGGATCTTCTTCATGATGATTTTTTTGTTTGGTTCAAAGTTCGTCAAAATCGTGCCACGATCTTATGATTCGTCGCTGCATGACAAAAACCGCAGTTTTATCAACCGGTCCATTCTGATACGTTTCCGCACTATTCAGTGCATCGTCCACAAATTCCAACGAGCAACAACTGCGCTGATTCAGCTGCATACCCATTAATTTCCGGAATAGTTACCGCTGTATCCACACATTCCAGGCTGCGACAAATTTTGCATTGAAAATGCACATGGGCATTCAGACCGTCGTGATCATCGGTGTGAAGCGCATAATACATGCGACCGTCGCTACCCATAATACTGTGTATCGCGCCATCTTCTTCAAAACGGCTAAGCATCCGGTATACGGAAACTTTATTGATTTTTAATGAAAGCAGCTCGAGTACATCATCTGCGGATAATGCTTTAGCCGAGCGGCTGAGCAAATTGAGTACCTCTTTTTGGCGATCTGTTTTTCTTCGGGTAACGGGCATAATGGTGCGCCTACATGTAGCTGGCAGGCAAAGTTGAGGTTAATTTTGAAAACGACAAATTTCAATTATTGATCTAAAGCTCGCTGCAAAACGATTCAAATCCATGAGATCAGACTTTAAATCAGCCAATACCGCATTTGTGCACATAACTTTTTTATAAACCAGATTTCTGAAAAAGGAATTCCAAACTTATGGAATTTCAATTTTTTAAAATATAAAATTCGGGATAACCCTTATAAAATTGATACTTTTGCGGCTTGTTATTTACAGGCATGCCGAAACGACCGTTTTCCTTCATTCTTCTCATCCCGGC
>JBGTLS010000616.1:0-2993 GCA_041744015.1 Cryomorpha sp.
GAAATCTTCATTAAGGTAATTGAGTGGAAGTATGAATTCGGCATATGCATCAGAATCTTCATGGATATATCCTTTTGCGAAGGCAACGGTATCAGTTCTTTCCTTAATTGGAGTGGGGGTCTGGTGCTGCATTTTCAGGATAAATTCTGGGCAACATTGATGTTTACATCATAATATTTTTCTAAAAAATATATGCGCAACTTGAGTTCTTAAAAAGCCCCTTGTCTTATGTGCTTCGGGCTTTCCAAATATTTTAGTAAACTTTGGCTCTGGCTTTTTCTTCAAATTCGTCAAGGAACTGTGGCTTCTATCATAAATCCCACCCGGAATTTATAATCGTCCGTTTATGTTGTTTCCAACTCAGTTAAAAGTTTCCTAAACTCTAAGCATAAAGTGATACGATATGATACGTTGAGATTTGATTATGAGCGAAAAATATCAATGTTTTAGTCGTGCGGTTGTCGTGTTGTTGGTTCGTCACGCCTTGCTATTAACTGGCAGATATTTGCAACGGTTCGTTCGGTAATTTCTTCAGATGAGCATACGTGCTGGATTATTCCCGCCGCAACAAAGCAGGCATCTCACTGTGCTGGTAAGCGAACACGCGACTGGGTGTGCAATGTTGAAAGAGAAATCAATTGAAACCTTCCTACGCCTTCGCCATGTTCAACGCCTTTCTCCGCCTGCGCTCTTTCAAAATCAGTCCCAATTCTCTTCCCACCTGTCCGGCAACGGAGGTGTTCTCTTCGGCGCGGCGAATGAGGTAGGGCATCACTTCTTTTACGGGTCCATAAGGTACGTATTTGGCCACATTGTAGTCAGCGTTGCTGAGGTTGAAGCTGATATGGTCGCTCATGCCGTAAAGCTGCGCGAAGAATACACGCTTGTCGTCGCGGGCGATGCCGCGGCGGTCCATCTCGCGGGCCAGGCTCAGGGAGCTTTCTTCATTGTGGGTGCCGGCGCAAAATGCGATGCGGTCAATGTGGTCCAGGCAGAATGTGATTGCTGCATCAAAATCCCGGTCTGTGGCGGCCTTGTCGGGTTGGATAGGTGAGGGGTAGCCCATTTCTTCGGCGCGGTCACGCTCTTTTTCCATGTAGGCGCCGCGTACTATTTTCACCCCGTAAAAGAATCCCTGTTTTTCCGCTTTGGCGAAAGCTTCCTTCAGATGCGCCATCCGGTCGTGGCGGTACATCTGCAGGGTATTATACACCACGGCTTTTTCCTTGTTGTATTTTTCCATCATCTCCATCACCAGAGCGTCGATTGCGGGTTGTATCCAGCTTTCTTCCGCATCGATAAAGATGGGTGTATTTGATTCCATTGCCTTCCGGCAAATCTTGTCCACACGGGTGTGCAACCTTTCGTACCGGTATGACTCATCTGCGGTGAGCGGCTTTTTCCAACTCATCTTTTCCAGCAGGGTGTTGCGGCAAATCCCGGATACCTTGAATACACTGAAAGGGATGAACGAATTGTTTCGGGCGGTTTCGATGGTTTTCAGGGTTTCGACGGTCGTGGCTTCAAACAGGCGGTCGTCTACCTTGCCTTCAATGGAATAATCCAGGATGGTTCCGATATTATAATCCGCGAGCTGTTTGGCGGTGCTTTCGCATTCATCGATGGTTTCGCCACCTACGAATTGTTCGAATATCGTAGCCTTTACCACACCTTTTATCGGCAGTCGCAAAGCGAGTGAAATATTGGTCAGGTGTTTTCCCAGCTTTGTGAGCAATGGGTTTCCGATCAGTTTAAAAAGCAGGAAAGCGCGGTACAAATCGCGGTCTGATTTTCCCGAAAAGGCGATCTCTGTATTGTCGAACGACAGGGGGGCAACAGGGGTCACCTCATGACCCGGTTTCATCTTGCTTGATTCTCTTACTTCCATTCTCAAAAAGCATCATATCTTAGCCGCTCTCATAGCGTATTAAAACCCATGGCGACCGTAGAAAATCAGATCATCAAAACCGACGGCCACGAAGTGGTGGTGGGAAGGCATTGTCTGGCTGAATTTGCTGAACTTCTCGCGACGGAAACGTTTGCGGGAGTAAAGTTATTCATTTTAGTAGATGAAAACACGCTCCAACATTGTCTGCCTTCGCTGGTGGGAAAAGTTGAGGCCTTGCGCAATGCGGAAATCATTGAAATAGTGAGTGGTGAGGAGAGCAAGAGCATCGAGGTGGCATCGCAACTATGGAAAGTATTGGGTGAGCTCGGCGCCGACCGTCAGAGCGTGCTCATCAATCTCGGTGGTGGTGTGATCACCGATCTGGGTGGATTTGTGGCGGGGACTTTTAAGCGGGGCATCCGGTTTTTTAATGTACCCACCAGTCTGCTCGCTCAAGTGGATGCATCCATCGGGGGCAAGGTGGGCGTGGATCTCGAACATCTTAAAAATGAAGTAGGGCTCTACAACAATCCCAATGGCGTATTTATAGATCCATCGTTTCTGGTTACGCTTCCGCGAAATCAGGTGCTGTCGGGATTTGCAGAAATGGTGAAACATGCGCTCATCTGCTCACCGGGATATTGGGAGACGCTCAAGGAAGTAAGCTTTTTTGAAATCCAGGAGCTCGACGAATCCATACTTCGATCCATCAAACTTAAAAATGAAGTGGTGTGCAGCGACCCTTATGAACAGGGGCGCCGCAAGATCCTGAACTTCGGACACACCATTGGCCACGCCATCGAGTCGCACTCATTTGAAGGGGATATGAAGGCCTTGTTGCACGGCGAGGCGATTGCCATGGGCATGGTTTGCGAAGCATACCTTTCACAACGAAAAGGTTTGCTTTCGGAAAATCAGTTGCGGGAGATCAGCGGATTCATTTTCAGTCTGTATCCGCGGGTGCAGATCGATCAAATGCGTTACCACCGCATCATCGAACTGATGCGCCACGACAAAAAGAACCGCAACGGCAAGATGAAATTCAGCCTGCTGCAGGGAATCGGCGACAGTGTGGTGGATCAGGAAGTCACGGCCGACTGGGTAA
>JBGTLS010000617.1:0-19222 GCA_041744015.1 Cryomorpha sp.
ATCACGCCAATTAATTTGGCGAAAGCCGGGCAAGAACTGACTTGCGTTTTTTCTCAGCAGAGAATCCGTGAATAAACATCAGGGGCAAATACAGGAAATAAGCAAATCCGGAGAATACGCCCACATAAGGTGAATGCGCGAAGATGATCGCCATTAAACAAGACAACAAAGGAACCGAAGCCATGAAAATATTTGTCCTGATGCTCATTCGGGTGTCAAAAACTTCCAGTTCATTCAACTCTAAAACATGTCGTTCTTTAAATGCGTAACGGTACATCAGCACAAAAACAAGGAAAATTCCCGCTGCCCCCGCACCGTAGATAAGCATGAGTGCAGGCAGGTCGTGAAGTGTGACCATATTCATTGACATGATTCGGGTTTCCAGGTCAAAAATTCCCATGAATAATGTGATCAGAAATCCTGCGAGAAATTTTAATGGATAAACATAAAACAAGATGATAAACATGAGCAACACATTGAGAAAAACGATATATCTGTTGCGAAATCCATATCGCAGGAAAAACACAAAATGCTCCCACCAGAACAGGCCCACGAACGTAATACACACCGCAAATGGGATAATCTCTTTTGTAAATGTGATCAACTCCTGAACAGTATCCGGAGGTCTGGTCGAGATCAATAATAGCGTTACCGCCAATGCGAAAATGGCATCGCTGAAATTTTCGATTCGCGAAGGGTTTTCACCCCGAAACCGAAAGCCTGTATTGAGACCGATTAAATGATTTTGTAAGGATTTGCGAACCACAAGGATAAATTAATTGGCCGAAATATAATGATTTATAAAAGTTGTAAACCTATTTGTTGAGATAAAAGACATGAAATCCAAAACACTCAGCGATTTTAGACCGCGCCATTATGTGGGGTGTATCAGAACAATTTTCTATATCTTTTTATAAAAAGCCCGACGTTTCCTTCGGCATGGTCCTTGGTAATTAATAGAAAAACAACCGCCATGAAAACGAAGCAAAGAGTTTTGGCATTGGCTTTTATAACGTCTGTACTATCAGGTTGCACAAATTATCAATATGTTTCGCTTCAAAGCAATCTTCCAAAACATGAAACCACCGGAAGCTATTATATCGCTGATGAAAAGGTCATGATTGAATTTGATTTTCGGGCACTCAATTTTCCGGTAAAGTCATATATTTCTAATATTTCCGATTCCTCTGTATATCTTGATTTAACGTCTTCTGTTTTTATTGAAAATGAACGTATAATGAACAATGCTGTGGGCAATACCACTATTTCAACTCAGGGTTATATGGTTCATTATGAAGGTTCATCTGATATATACCTGAGTGGTTCTATTTCCAATTCTGCTCAATTCATTCATATACCCCCCAATACATATAAAGTTCTCGAATCAAAACCCTTCAGTGCGGGATACTACGAGCAATTGCCGTTCTATAGCGATTACGAAAGTATTTCTTCTGAAAAACGTACATTTTCCGTAAAAAGACATCCGTTTTTTGGGACAGGTTCGAAATACGGAATCTTATACCGATTTTCTCCCAATAAAGACGGAACGGATTACTGGGATGTGCTGGCGGAATTTAGTGAGAGCCATGTGTACACTTCTGATATGCCGCCTTCCAAATTCCCAAAATACACCGCTGATACGTATGTCGTTTCCGCAACGAACGGGGGCGGAGGTGTGATTGCTTTTTTTCTCATGGTGGGTTTGGTGCTTCTTGCTGCTGGTGATGCTGCTGGTGATGCTGGTGAATGATGTGTAAATACTCAATTCCGGAATAATAAATTCTGTTTTTAATAGGGGTATCAATCCGACTCTAAGCTCTTTAAGCCGTTGATGTATTAATTGACCGGCTTATCATTTTGAAATGTATCTTTGGTTCGAATCGAAAATAGCCAATCATGAAAACTATTAAATCAGCTCTATCATCTTTTTGTCTGGTACTCTTTGCGGGGTTTGGACTCACAGCTCAGCAACTCGAAAACACGTTGCTCTGGAAAGTGGAAGGCAACGGCATACAACCTTCGTATATTTTTGGAACAATCCATATTTTGCCACAATCTCAATTTGAAATCAAGCCCAAAGTCAAAGAAGCGTTGTCAGAATGCGAACAACTCGTACTGGAACTGGATATGACAAATCCCAATCTTCAGATGGAAATGATGCAGTCGGCGACAATGAAAGACGGACAAACCCTGGATAATTTTTTTGCACCGTCTGACTATGCCGTTATCGACAGCCTGATGAAAATTACCGTCGGCATGGGTCTTTCCATGATCAATACATTTAAACCATTTATGGTAAACACCATGCTTATTGGTCGATTTATTGAAGGCCAACCTGCCAGTTTTGAAATGTCACTGATACAGATGGCGGCTGAGCAGAAGATGACTGTGATAGGATTGGAAACGATCGCCGAACAAATGGCAGTTTTTGATGCCATCAGCTATGAGAGTCAGGCGGAGGATGTGCTGGAATTGATTCATAAAGAGCAGGAAATGCGCGATATGTACGCGGAAATGGTGAGCCTGTACAACAGGGAGCAAGTCAGCACACTGTACAACATGACGGTGGAATATGTTGACAATAAAGAGGAAATCGATCTCCTGTTGCACGACCGCAATAAAAACTGGCTGTCCAGGATTCCTGAACTCACAAAGTATAAATCTGCATTTATTGGTGTCGGTGCCGGTCACCTCGGCGGGAAAGAAGGCATGATTGAATTGCTTCGGGGCGCTGGTTATAAAGTGACGCCCATCAAATAAAACGATCGCAATATATCAGACCGCTTTCCAACCTTATATTTGTGCACTTTCAATTCTTTTGTTGATTGACAGGGTACATGAATCAAACACCTGAAATTCGCACTGTCGCAGTAACGCGTTACATCACACCTTTGCGCGAAGGCGGCTCTCTGCCTGCCGTCGCTGAAGCGGATGATGGCTTCAAGTACGTGGTGAAGTTTCGCGGAGCCGGTCATGGTGTAAAAGCCCTGATCTCTGAATTGATCGGGGGTGAAATAGCTCGAATGTTTGGTTTTCGTGTTCCCGAGATTGTCTTTGCCACACTTGATGAAGCATTCGGCAGGAGCGAAGCTGACGAGGAAATCCAGGATTTGCTCAAAGCCAGTCAGGGCCTCAATCTGGGTCTGCACTTTCTTTCAGGTGCTATTACTTTCGATCCGGTGGTCACCACCCCGGATCCACTGACTGCCTCTAAAATTGTTTGGCTCGATGCATTCCTGACCAATATCGACCGCACCGTGAAAAACACCAATATGCTCATGTGGCATAAAGAGCTGTGGCTTATTGATCACGGCGCGACCTTGTATTTTCACCATAGCTGGGATCACTGGAACAAACACGCCTTTGGGGCTTTTCCGCTCATCAAAGACCACGTGATGCTGCCTTACGCCAACTTGCTTGAAGAAGCCGACGACTGGTGTCTAAAGATACTCGATGAGCATAAAATCAAATCAGTGGTCGAACTCATCCCGGATGACTGGCTCAAATGGCCTGATTTGGATCTTTCTCCAGAAGAGATTCGAAACGTTTATTCAGAATTTCTCACCGCTCGTCTTCGGCATTCCAATATATTCACCAAATCCGCCCTCGATGCACGACAAGCTATTGTATGAGTACGCTGTGATTCGCGTGGTGCCCCGCGTGGAGCGGGAGGAATTTATCAATGTGGGAATTATTGTTTTTTGCAAAAGAGCCCGTATCATTCACGTGGAATACCAACTGGATGCTGACAAACTACGGGGAGTTTGTCCAGACATCGACCTGGAAGCGGTCGAGGCAAATCTGCTCGCTTTTCAGAAAATAGGAAAGGGTGATGTGAACGGTGGACCCATCGCACAGGAAGATCCACCATCCCGGTTTCGCTGGCTCACTGCCGTGCGCAGCTCGGTGATTCAAACATCGAGGCCTCATCAGGGTTTCAGTTCAGATTTGGAAAAAACAACCAGGAAGTTGTTTGAGGAACAGGTGATGTAATTTTAATTCTCTAATTGGTCCTGAGCTGTCTTTTCATCAGAATTTCTTCCACATCTCTCACTGAACAATCTTTCGCCTGAAGCAATACCAAAAAATGATACATCAAATCGGCCGCTTCGTTCAGGAATAAATCACGGTTATCATCCTTTGATTCGATAACCAGTTCAACAGCTTCTTCGCCTACCTTCTGAGCTATTTTATTGATCCCTTTCTGAAAGAGTTCAGTGGTATATGATCCTGTCTGAGGCGATGCTTTTCGTTCTGCGATGGTGGCTTCGAGCTTGTGCAAAAAGCCTTGTGCCTGGCTTTCGCCAAAACAGGTAGCGCTGCCGGTGTGGCAGACCGGTCCGGTAGGGATGGCGCGGATCAGTATTGTATCAGCGTCACAGTCCATTTTCATGGAAATGACCTCAAGAAAATTGCCTGAAGTTTCGCCTTTGGTCCAAAGCCGGTTTTTGCTGCGACTGAAAAAAGTGACGCGTTTTTCGGCCTGGCTTTTTTCAAGTGCTTCCTGGTTCATGTAGCCCAGCATCAGCACTTCCTGGCTGCGGTCATCTTGAATGATGGCGGGTATGAGGCCAGTTATTTTATCGAAATTCAGGTTCATCGTATCGGAATATTTTGTGTTTTCAGAAATGATTTTAAATCGGGGATGGCAATCTCACCAAAGTGAAAAATGCTTGCAGCAAGCGCTGCGTCTGCTTTTCCTTCCCGGAAAATATCGGTGAAATGTTCCATGGTTCCCGCGCCGCCGGATGCAATCACTGGTAGGGCGCAGGTTTCTGAAATAGCGTGCGTCAGTGCGATGTCAAAACCGGATTTGGTGCCGTCCCTGCTCATTGAGGTGAGCAGAATTTCACCTGCACCGCGCTGTGCACATTCCCGGGCCCAATCCAGTGCTTTGATAGCTGTTGGTGTGCGACCCCCATCCAGACATACCAACCATTTACCGTCAATTTCTTTCACATCGATGGCTACCACCAGACATTGATTGCCAAAAGTACCTGCAATTTCATTGAGCAGGTCGGGGCGGCGCACAGCGGCGGAGTTTACGCTTATTTTGTCGGCACCGCATTGGAGGAGGGCTGCTACATCTTCCACTGAAGAAATGCCTCCGCCTACCGTAAAGGGAATGTCTATTTCCAATGCCACGCGCGTTACCAGTTCGGCCAGGGTTTTTCGTTTGTCAATGGTGGCGGTGATATCGAGGAAGACGAGCTCGTCGGCACCCGCCAGGGCATAGGCTGCGGCCAGTTCGACGGGATCGCCTGCATCGCGTAAATCCACGAAGTTGACACCTTTTACCGTGCGACCCTCCCGGATATCCAGACAGGGAATTATTCTCTTTTTCAGCATAATTTCTCCAGGTCTTTGAGTTGGATCGCCCCTTCGTAAATGGCTTTGCCAATGATGGCACCTTCCAATCCAATTCCAATCAATTTTTCCAGATCTTCCATATTTCTGATGCCGCCACTCGCCACCAGTTTCATTTCCCGAAAGGTGTGACAGAGATCGGCATAGTATTCAAAAGCAGGTCCTTCCATCATGCCATCCTTCGATATGTCAGTGCAAACCACATATTGAATACCTTTTTCCATGTAGTCGCGGATAAAATCTTCGGCAACCTGATCAGAAGTTTCGGTCCATCCGCTCACAGCGATTTTTCCTTTTTTCACATCGGCGCCCAGGATGATTTTTTCCGGACCGTATATTTCGAGCCAGTTCTTCACCATTTCCGGATTTTTTACCGCGATGCTTCCGGCGGTGATCTGCCTGGCTCCGCAATCGAAAGCGATTTGGAGGTCTTCGTCAGTTTTCAACCCCCCTCCAAAATCGATTTTGAGATCGGTTTTGGACGCCAGTTTTTCAAGCACTTTCCAATTGACTACTTTGCCTTCCCGCGCGCCGTCGAGGTCGACCAGGTGCAGGTATTGAATGCCGTGGCCGGCAAATTCCTGCGCAACTTCCAGGGGATTTTCATTGTAGATTTTTTTCTGCGTGTAGTCGCCCTGGGTGAGTCGCACACATTTTCCGTCGATGATGTCAATGGCGGGAATAATTCTCATTTTAAATCAGTAAAAAGTTTTTCAATATCGCATTGCCCACAGCGCCCGATTTTTCCGTGTGAAACTGCAATGCATAAAAGTTGTCTTTTTGAATCGCTGCCGCAAAATCAATTCCATACCTGGTCGTGGCAACCGTGTCCGGCCCAAGTTCAACGTAATAGCTGTGCACGAAATACAAGTCTGATTTTTCCGTAATACCTTCAAAAAGCGGCCCGCGAAGTTTTTCAATTTCATTCCATCCCATATGTGGAATTTTTTCACCTGCCGGAAATCTGCGCACCCTTTGGGGAAAAATTCCCAGACCGTCGGTCTCGCCTTCTTCGCTGTGGCTGCACATGAGCTGCATGCCCAGGCAGATGCCCAGGAAAGGTTGGGAGAGATCGATCAACACTTTGTCGAGACCGCGCTCGCGCAGGTAGCGCATGGCAGTACCGGCTTCGCCGACTCCGGGGAAAATCACTTTGTCGGCTGATTTCAAACGCTCCGGATCATCGGTCACTTCGGCTTCAATGCCCAGTCTTTGCAGGGCATTCAGCACGGAGCGTACATTGCCGGCGTTGTATTTTACGATGGCGATCATAAGCTTCCTTTTGTGCTGGGAATACCACCTTGGTCGCTTCGCTGTATAGCCATGCGAATGGCGCGGGCCCAGGCTTTGAAGATGGATTCTATTTTGTGGTGTTCGTTTTCGCCTTCGGCTTTGATGTTCAGGTTGGCTTTGGCTGTGTCGCAAAAGCTCTTGAAAAAGTGTTTGAACATTTCGGTGGGCATTTCGCCGATTTTTTCGCGCGTGAAATTCACATCCCATTCCAGCCAGCTTCTTCCACCGAAGTCTATAGCCACCTGCGCCAGCGCGTCGTCCATAGGCAGGAGAAAACCGTATCTCGCCAATCCTTTTTTGCTTCCGAGTGCTTCCGCAAATGCACTTCCAAGGGCCAGTGCCGTATCTTCGATGGTGTGGTGCTCATCGATATGCAGGTCCCCTTTTACATCAATATTCAAATCCACGCCACCATGACGAGCCAACTGTTCGAGCATATGGTCAAAAAATCCAAGTCCGGTGTTGATCGAAGATTTTCCTGTGCCGTCCAGATTTAAGATTACGGATATATCGGTTTCAGAAGTTTTCCGATTTACCCTGCAACGACGATCCTGGCCTTTTAAAAATCTGTAAATCTCATCCCACGACATCGTTGTCAATTGGGCATCACGGTCATTTTCTTCACAAATCCGGATGGCTTTTGTGCCCAGATTTTTGGCGAGTTGAACATCCGTTTGGCGATCACCGATCACAAAAGAATTATTCAAATCAAAGTCGCCCCTGATGTAGTGAGTGAGCATGGCAGTGCCCGGTTTACGGGTCGGAGCATTGTCTTGAGGCCGGGTCGAATCGATCAGGATTTCGTCAAATTCCACACCTTCATCGGCCAGGATTTGGATCATCATATTGTGCGGCTGCCAAAAGTTTTCTTCCGGGTGGGTTTCTGTTCCCAGCCCATCCTGATTGGTTACCATCACCAGGCGGTACTCGAGTTCACGGGCAATTTTAGACAGACTGCTAATTGCTCCCGGCAAAAACCGCAACTTTTCAAAACTGTCGATCTGCTCGTCTTCGGGCTCGCGGATAATGCAGCCATCACGGTCGAGGAATAGGAGTTTTTTCATGGAAAAAATGTATTAAGTATTAAGTATCAGGTATTAAGTTTTCAACGACAAAGCTCGGACCTTTGTCATTCAGAGCGAAGCTTTAGCGTAGCGAAGAATCTCCTGTATTTATTGTAGAGACTCCTCCTTCGTCGGAGTGACAAACACGTAGGACTAAAACAGTTCATTTTCGTATCAAACAATTCATCAAATTTTCATTTTCGCGTTTCGTCCCAACCGTGATTCTCAAAGCATCAGGCACAACGCCACTGCGATTTCTCACCACGATACCTTTCGCGCAAAGTCTTTTATATAATCCGTCGGCATTTTGAAATCTGGCGAGTACAAAATTGGCATCACTGGGGAATATTTCCAGGCAGCCGGGTTTTTGCTTCAGCGCTTCGATCAACCGGTATTTTTCTGATACGATTTTGGCGATGTTTTCTGTGACCGATTTTTGCTTTGTCAGGTTCTCCAAAACCGCTTTTTGCGTCAGCGTATTGATGTTGTAGGGCGGTTTGATCCTGTTCAAAATGCGGATAATGTCCCTATTTGCGAAAGCCATGCCCAACCGCAACCCCGCCATTCCCCACGCCTTGCTGAAGGTTTGAAGGACGACCAGATTGGGGAATTCATCCAGTATTCGCGTTGAACTTTCCGCTTCTGCAAAGTCGATGTAGGCTTCGTCGACAACCACGATGCCTTGAAATAACTCTAACACTTGCAGTATATCTTCGCTTCGAAGCAGGTTTCCACTGGGGTTGTTTGGGGAACATAGGAAAATCAGTTTTGCCTGATCGTTTAGAAGTTCGGGCAGGAGCGAGGGCATGTCAATTTGAAAGTCGGGCGTTAATGGAACTTCGATAGTCTCCACATCGTTGATCGCAGCACACACACCATACATACCGTAGGTGGGCGGCAAGGTGATGATGGCATCTTGTCGTGGTTCACAAAAGGCGCGGACGAGCAAATCAATGGCTTCGTCGCTGCCATTGCCCAGAAAAATCTGTTCAGGTGATACGGATTTCAATTTGGCGATGGCCGCTTTCAATTCGCGCTGGTGGGGATCAGGGTAGCGGTTCAGTCCGTTTTCAAAAGGACTTTCGTTGGCATCGAGCCAGATTTGTGCATCGCCGGAGAACTCGTCGCGGGCACTGGCGTAAGGCTTCAAGTTTCGCACGTTTGGGCGGGCGAGTGTTTCGGGATCAAACATTTTTCAGGGTATTAAGGCGGATGGTCACCGCGTTTTTGTGTGCCTGGAGCTGTTCGGCTTCGGCCATAATTTCAATCGTAGGGCCGAGGTTTTGTAAGCCTTCGGCGCTGAGTTTCTGAAAAGTGATTTTTTTCAGGAAACTATCGAGCGATACCCCGCTGTAGTTTCGGGCGTATCCATTGGTTGGCAGGGTGTGGTTGGTGCCACTGGCGTAGTCTCCGGCACTTTCGCAGCTGTAAGCACCGATGAATGCGCTACCGGCCTGTTTCACTTTTCCCGAAAGGGCATCCGCAGTTCGGTTGGAGAGAATCAGGTGTTCGGGCGCGTAGGCATTGCTGAAATTCATGGCTTCTATGTCGGTTTTGAAACGAATAATCCGGCTTCCTTCAAGTGCTTTCGCTGCCACTTCTTTTCTCGGAAGCGCGGCCAATTGAATATCGATGGCGTCGGATGTATTTTTTACGAAAGTGGATGCATCACCAATTTCATCGCTCACCACCAGCACCACCTGACTGTCCGGACCGTGTTCCGCCTGGCTCAAAAGATCGGCGGCGACAAATTCGGGATTGCTCTCGGCATCGGCAATTACCAACACTTCGCTCGGGCCGGCCGGCATATCGATGGCCACGCCTGATTCCTGCACGAGTTGTTTGGCGAGGGTCACATAGCTGTTTCCTGGCCCAAAAATTTTATCTACCTGCGGGATGGTTTCCGTGCCGTAAGCCATTGCTGCAATGGCCTGAGCGCCGCCAACAGTGTATACTTTCGTGAAACCGAGCAGGTGGGCCACATACCTGATTGCAGGATGTACAGCGCCGTTTTTGTCAGGCGGTGTGCAGACCACAATTTTGTTGCATCCTGCGAGTTTTGCAGGTACGCCGAGCATAAGCAGGGTGGAAAACAGCGGTGCAGTGCCCCCGGGCACATAAAGCCCAACCCTTTCAATGGGTAAGCTTTTGCGCCAACATAATACACCGGGCATCGTTTCTATTATGATTGATTCTTCTTTTTGAGATGCGTGGAAGCTTTGGATGTTTTTCAAAGCGGTACCAATGGCCGTTTTAAGTGCATCGTCAAGTTCGCTTCCGGCTTCCGCCAAAACCTCTGGACTGAGCAGGAAACCAGTGGGAGAGAAGCCGTCAAACTTTTCTGTCAATTCGCGGAGGGCATTGTCCCCGTGTTGTTTTACCGCGTTAAGAATCGAAGTGACGACCGTTTTTTTCTCCGCAGTGCTTTCGGTGGGTCGGGTCAATAGGGCTAGCCATTCTTTTGGGTCGGGATAATTTGTAATTTTCATTGGAAGAAATTAAAGCACCATTTTTTCAATTGGGCAAACCAGAATGCCTTCTGCACCGGCTTGTTTGAGTTTGTCCACCACTTCCCAGAACTCGTCTTCCTTCACCACCGAGTGTATGCTGCTCCAACCTTTTTGTGCGAGGGGGAGAATTGTCGGACTTTTCATCCCGGGCAGGATGTCTGCAATTTCATCGATGGCACTGTCGGGTGCATTGAGCAAAATATATTTGTATTGCCCTGCGGCGCGTACAGTTCGGATTCTAAAAAGGAGTTTCTCCACCAGAACCCGCTTTGCTTCATTCATGTTTTTGTTGCCGATGAGCAGGGCCTCGCTCGTCATTACTGTTTCCACTTCCTTTAGCCCGTTGGCGAGCAGGGTGCTGCCGGTGCTCACGATATCGCAAATACCCTCGGCCAATCCGATGCCCGGTGCTATCTCCACGCTGCCGCTGATTTCTTCGATTTCGGCATCGATCGACTTTTCTTTTAAAAAGGAACTGACAATGTTGGGGTAGGTGGTGGCGATCTTTTTGCCGGCAAACCATTTGAGCCCCGAATAATCTGTTTCGCGCGGAACAGCGAGTGAGAGCCGGCATCGGGCAAATCCGAGGCGGTCGACCACGTCTACCTGTTTTTGTTTTTCGATTACCACGTTTTCGCCAGCGATACCGAGATCGGCCACGCCATCTGCGACATATTGTGGAATGTCGTCGTCGCGCAGGTAGAGTACTTCCAGTGGAAAGTTGGATGCTTCGGCGCGCAATTTTCCACCATTGCTCACATGGATACCGCACTGTGTGAGCAATTCAAGGCTTTTTTCGCTCAGCCGGCCACCTTTCTGAATAGCGAGTTTGATTTTAAATTCTGGCATTCTTGTCATTTTTGAGAATAAAAAAACCCTGTCGAGCCGGGGCTGACAGGGTTTTAAATATGTTTTCACAACATTTTATACCATCACCTTCCCCCGGAGTTTTCCGCGAAATGCACATGATGGATATGATGCGTATTGTTTGTCATTGGGTTTGCAAATGTACGTTCATTCTTTTCACATATACTAACCTACCAGGCTAAAGAATGTTTCTTAACCGACTAAATATTATTGAACATACTTAAACTAAGGGTTTATTATATCAACTTAATTAAATCAAAATGAAGTTTATATAAAATCTAATTATATTCATATTCATGTGAAGAAATCTTTATGGTAGTCCAAAGTATATCACTTATTCCACCACGAGTTTCGAACCGTAAACCGCATCACCCTCCGCGAGGATGATGTAAATTCCACCCGGCAATCCGGAAATATCGATCCGAATGGTTGATTGATTGGTTTGTCTTTGATAGACCAATTGCCCGGTTGTATTGTAAATTGTGATACGTGCCAATGTTTCCGGAAGGGAAATCTGCACGAAATCTTTCGCGGGGTTGGGTGACAATTTCAGCGGTTGAATCTTTATGGCATTTTGCACACTGCTAACAAGTCCGCATGGTGAGGCGTGATTTGCAAAAAATGCCTGCGCTCCCTGCAAAGCGGGTAGAATGCATCCTCCATGTGTTGCTCCGGGGAGGGCATGGATGGCCTGAACATCAGCTGCACCATTGGCATTCATGATCGAATCGGTAGTTGTGCTATTGGTAAAAGGCACCTGCTCATCTCCATTGCAATAAAACAGGCGCAAGGACATTACAGGGGTCCAGTCGTTGTTGTCATTGTCACGCAAGGCCTGCCAAATGGGATGGTTTTCATTGTTTTCCAGATTGGTCAATACAGAGTCAACAATAAACTGGTCAATTTCTCCGGGTAGAATCGCGTTGACAGTCGCCATGTTGTACTCATTCTGCGCTCCGTCGAAATACGGTAAAACGAGGGTATCGTAAGGTGATTGAATGATATCACCAAGATTTTCATAAATGTTGCCATATGCCAACTGATAGCCAATGAGCAAATAAACCACATAGCCTGGATTGGAATATGGTTCACCGCTGAGCAGTACGTCGGCCTGAGAACCCGAAAGATTATAGGGACCGCTGCATGGAGCTCCGGCTAAAATGCCCAGGGTATCGAGCAAATCATTGTCCTGAGCGTATTTTAAAGTAGCCATCGCCGCGTGTCCTCCCTGCGAATATCCGGTGACAAATACTTCTCCGTTGTCCTGCATGTTGTCAAGCGTTTCCAAAAATTCGCGGGCCGCATAAATCAGGTCGATGCTCGCAGTGGCTTGTGATTCAGCGTGTACATAAGGATGAACCCCCTCGTTGATGCCCAGGCCGAGGTAATCGGGAGCCATAGAAATGAATCCTGTAGAAGCGAACGCTTTTGCAGCAAGTGCTTCGAAATTATTTTCAGAAGGAACATCCAACTGCCGTAGGACCGTGCCATGGCAGTACACTGCCATGGGGAATATATCGCAGGTGGCGGATATGGGCACTGCAATCATTCCGGAAGCCACAGTAGGTTCTCCCTGGGTGTCCACTGTATTGTAAACCAATTTATACGATCGGACGTCGTATTGCGCTGGTAGATTGAAAAGTATATTTATGAGAAGCGCTGGTACCACATCGATTTCTTCACTGCTCACCAGTGTTTGGGCGTGGGTGGAAGGGGAAGCGAGAAGGAGGGCTATGCCAAGGAAAATCAGGCGGGAGAAATGGTGGAAAGTGGTCATGGAATGGATTATTAATTTCTTTACAGGCACAAGATAATGAATCGCATTGTTGCTACCTTTGCACATGCCAAAAATTATAGGGATCGACTACGGCACGAAGCGTTGTGGAATTGCCGAAACGGATGATTTACAAATTATTGCGAGTTCTTTGACGACCATTCCAACCCTCGGATTGGAACCATTTTTGAAAGGTCACCTCGACTCAAATAAGGTAGAGGCCATCGTAGTGGGTCAACCTTTCCGCATGAGCGGGGAGATGTCGGATGTGGAAGACGAAATTCTCAAGTTCATCGCGCGGTTCAGTCGCAATCATCCGGACGTAGCAGTGCATCGCGTTAATGAAGCATTCACATCGAAGCTTGCTATGCAGGCGATGATTCAGTCAGGCGCGAAAAAAAAGAAACGCAGAGATAAAGGAAATTTAGATAAAATCAGCGCAACCATTATCTTGCAGCAGTTTTTAGAAATGAAAAGAAACCAAATTAAAATATGAGCGAAAAAGAAGATAAAGACGGAAAAGAGAAGGAAATGGGCCTTAGTCATACCATTGAAAAACAATATGTAAAAGATCGAAAAGTGTTTTTATGGGGTCAGGTGGACGACAAGTCTGCGCGGTACGTGATCGATAGGCTGATGCTCATGGAATCCAAGGATCCAGGCAAGGAGATTACGCTGATTATCAATAGCCCCGGGGGTTATGTCACGGCTGGTTTTGCTGTTCTCGATTGTATGAACAGCATTTCAAGTCCTGTGAGCACGGTGTGTATGGGTCTTGCCGCCTCCATGGGAAGTATTCTTCTTTCAGCGGGAGAAAAAGGTCGCCGGTTCATCTATCCATTGGCCAAGGTAATGATTCACCAACCTAGTGGAGGAGCCCGTGGACAATCGTCTGATATTGAAATTCAGGCCCGGGAGATTTTGAAAACCAAAGAGATTGGCGCCCGAATCATCGCGGAAAATTGTGGTCACAGCATCGAGAAGGTGATGAAGGATTTCAACCGCGACTATTGGATGGATGCGCAGGAAAGCCTTGCTTACGGTATCGTAGACGGAATAGCCGGAAAAATATAAATCAGTATTGATTTGCAGAAGCCGATGTGACTAAGTTACATTGGCTTTTTTTGTTTTGAGCCTAAAAAGGATAGCCTATCCCGATATTCCAGATCAGGTTGTCGCGGCGCCAGTCGCGGGAAAAAGATACCTTATCGAATACCCAGCGTTCGCCTTCCGGCAAATAGGGTAGTCGCCCGGGAAATGCCACGTCAAGCCGGATCAAAATAGCTGAGAGGTCCAACCTTATTCCCACCCCGGTCGCTACGGCCATTTGCTTTCCGAAAGTATTCCAGTTGAACTCTCCTCCCGGGCGTTCCTCATTTTCTTTCAGCAGCCAGACGTTACCGATATCTGTGAATATGGCACCTTCAAAAAAGCCCCCCAGACCAAACCGGTGTTCGAGGTTGAATTCTATTAGCATGTCACCTGTCTGATCAAAGAAACTGTTGAACTGCTGATCGGGATTGAAATAAGTTCCCGGTCCCAGTCCACGCGGTTGAAAAGCCCGGAGCGATGAAGGTCCACCAACGAAAAATTGCTTTGAAAAAGGAAGGACGTTGCTGTTGGCATAAGGAATTCCGACGCCGACATTTATTCTGGAAACCAATTCATTGTTTCTGTCAATGCGCAAGTACAAACGGTGATCCTGCTGGAGTCGGGTGAATTGCGAAAATGGAACACCAAACAAAGTGTAATTGATCGTTTCTCCATTTTCATCAGTTGTGCGTTCGCCATATGCGAGACGATTTCCAAGGTAGGCGAGGTTTCCGGAGAAATCAATTGCTCCCAGGAACATATAATGCAGTCGGCGACGTTTTCGCTCCGGCATGTAGGTATATTGATAACTCGGACCGAGAATCACCTGATTGGCAAAACTCTCGCGGAAAAAGAGGTTGTCCGCAAGCAG
This sequence comes from Cryomorpha sp., assembly GCA_041744015.1. Lineage (GTDB taxonomy): Bacteria > Bacteroidota > Bacteroidia > Flavobacteriales_D > Cryomorphaceae > JBBQZU01. The sequence continues at coordinate 14,839 of JBGTLS010000617.1, forward strand.
GGCATCGAGACGTTCGGAGGAACGCAACAGGCGTAAATAATCGATATTGATAAGTTTCAGATCGTGGTGATGTTCTGTTCCGCTAAGCCATTCGTATCCATAACTTGCCCCGAAAGCGCTTTGGGCATAAAAGTCCGGCTGATTGAATAGTCGGTATGAGAGCCCATATTTGGTCCGGGGAACATTACCACTTCCTTTGGCCATGTTGAAAGGTCCGCTAACACGTGGTATCAGTAAATCGGCTGACAGGTCAATTTCGAAAAGGGCCGTCCCCCGCCTGGAACCAGAAAGTTGCATTTCGTATCGACCAGCCGCCGAGAGCCTGAGTTTCTCAGCTCCCCGAAAGAGGTTGCGGTTGTTGTATTCCACGCGTGCGCCAGGTCCTGTAAAGTTGTTGGAATTGGTAGAAACGGTGAGTTCAGTGCTGATAATCTGTTTTTTTCGCGGGCTGGTCAGCAATTCTGCACGAAGTTCGTAGCTGCCTGCTGATGTGTCAGTGGTAAACCGCAGGTTTACATATTCAAATACTTCAAGTCTATTCAGCTGTCGCAGGGTGGTGCGTTGGTCTTCCAGTGAGAATGGTTCGCCGGGTCGGAGCGCGATAAATGGCAAAATTTTCTCTGGTTTTACGAATTGATTAAACCGTCCTGTGATCACATTTATGTTTCCCGGAATGGTATCTACATGGGGTTCATTTCCACTCAGGTCGGCAATCACATAGACAAGCGTATACGGTTGAAGTACCCCGACGGGCAATCCTTCTTCAATATAGGCCCTGATTTTGACAGTGTTGTTCATCTGCGTGCTGTCTACCTGATATTTGACATAGTTGCGACGGAAATAGTAGTATCCCTGCGATCGGAAATGATCTCCAATCCGGGTTCGTTGGTTTTCAAGCTCGGTGCGGCTAAACAAATTGCCCATTTTCAAGGAGGAGTTTCGAAGCAGTGAATCGGTGGGAGCGCAAATGGAACTTGGTTCCTCGCAGACAAAAAGACTGTCATAACGATATGGCGTTCCCTGATCGATCATGTACACCACTTTTGCTTCGCGTTTTGATGAATCAATTCGGGAGTTCACATTGGCCCGGAAAAATCCTTCGCTCACAAGAATACTTTCCAGAAAATTTACATTGCGATCCTGGTTTATGTCATCGACATATACCGGAGGCGAGCCGAGCTTGTATTTGATAAAATATTTTAATCCCTTTTCTTTTTCAGTTTCACCTGCGATGCCGTGAAACCACGCTTCCGGCCGACTACCCAGAATTTTTGTTACCGGGTCAGGCTGGATCTCATCGGATAAGCGATCTTTTAAATTCTGTGGAACAGATTCGTCTTCTTTGTTGTATTCAAATTGATGACCGGCAAAGTATAATTCGCCTTCCGGCAAAAACTTCTTCGCGCTGCAAGAAACCATCAATACACCCAAAATGATATAGACAATCCTGTTTTTCATTCCTGATCTTCTTCCTCGTCGGTGGCTGGTTGCGGTGGAGTGCTGCTCACACCAGATTCTTTTTCTTTTTCTTTGTTTTTTCGGTCCTGTCTTCTCTCTTCTTTTTCCCTTTCCTCCTTTGCCTTTTGTTCCTCCCTGATCCGTTCTGCCTCGGCCTGGATCGCCTTTTCTTCCTCACTTACGTTGAAAATCTGATTCCCCCGGTCGAATTCGCGGCGAAACATCACACCGGTTCCGGTTCGTGTCACGCGGCCGACCACGATATCTTCGAGGTCTGTGCTTCTGAAAACTTTAAACCTGTATCGCCCATCCGGGGTGATCAGGTATTCCACCACAACATTGGTTACAAGTTGCTGACTCTCATTTGCGGCTGCATTGTCACCCTCCAGTGCCATGGTGCTTCCAACTTTTACCACCACTCTGTCGTCAAACATCGATTTGGCGAGGTCAACGCTTAAATCCGTTTCGCCAGCACCGGTAGCGCCCGTGTACGACTGCATATCGAAAGTCAATTCAACGCCTGCGATCATTCTATCGCTCAGCGCATTGAGTTGCTGGGTCAAAATCTGACTGGCACTGTTTCGGGCTGAATTTTCCATGGCACTGCCTCCATCACCGCCCGCTTCGCTGATAAAAGAGTTTAGCACAAGCATGGCAAATACCTGTCGGTTTAATTCTCCTTCATTGCTGTTGATCTGCGCCAACCGGGCATCTGCTGCTCCTCCGAGAACCCCCCGGCTGTCAGGACCCATTTTGATTTCAAAAGAGATTTCCGGATTTTCCAAATCACCGGCAAGCGTCATGTGCAATTCAAAATCAGCCTGCCGTCTGAGAGATTCATTAAAGCTGCTTTGATCGCCGCCAGCAGTACCCATCAGACTTCCAAGAGAAATGCGTGTTTTGTAAATGGCTGTGATGTTCATTTCCGGGGTGTACACATCCCCACTCCAGGTGATGGTGCTACCGGGATCCATTTGAAAACTTCTTTTTACCACATTGTAAAACGTGAGCAGGTATTCCCCACTTGTGATGCGGTATGTCCCGGAAAGGCTGATGTTTCCAGACCGATCGTACCCGATCCCCAATTTACCACCTCCCTGAATGGTCAGGTTGTCTCCTGCAATTGGATCTATTACTATTCTGAGACTGGTTTGGGGGTCGATGTTCAACGTTCCACTCAGGTCTACTGACGTATTTTGAACCTGTTCTGTTTCCTCCCTTTTGTCTCTGCCGATAATTCCCCGTCCCTTTTCCTGATCCTGAAAAGAAACCCATTCCACCAGGCCGTCGAATGAGCCGTCGTCGTACTGCCTGTCTGGTACCTGAAAAACCATGGACGATCCCCGTTTGAGTGCAAGATCACTCCTTATTTGAGGTTGAAACTGTGTTCCCGTTAATTTGATATCACTGGCGACGATGAGTTTTCCATACACCAGGGGATCATCGCCAGGTAATAAATTGAGCAACGTGAAATTATCACTGTTGATCCGCAAATCGAATATGTAGTTGCTAAAATTGGTATGGTTTATCCGACCGTCGATTACCATTTTCTGTCCAGCAGAATCGGCAATGGAAAATGAAGGGAAGAGAAATGCGTCTTTTTCAATGTTGATTTTTTCATTTTTCAGATAGTAATCGGCATTGTTGTTCACAATCCTCAGCCAGATATCTTTAAAATTCAATGTGCCGGTGATCTCCGGTACAGATGTGGTCCCATTGATGGAAATATCGGCTGTCAATTCACCTCTCGCCCTTTCAACAAGTGAGGGAAGCAGATCGACAAGGCTTTCAAACAGGAAATTGCTCAGTTTTATATCGATATCCACATCCGCATCGCCTGATGGCAATGAAGTCATCACACCATTGGCTTTCATGTTGGCTACAGGGCCATCCAATCCCGCGGTAAGTTTGTATGACCCGCCATTTGAAGCAGCATCCCAGCTCAATTTTCCGAAATCGGCACCTGCCAGATTGAGATTAGATATGAAGCCGTTTCCGGCAAAAGTTCCATCAGCGTTGATATCCATTTCGGCGGTCAACCGGCCTTCCAACAAATTTTCTTCAGTGGAGAGCAAACCCGATATGTACGCGAGGCTAAAATTTGTCGCCGCAATGTGCAAAACATTGTCGTCTATTGGTGTGTGGATGGACAATTCATTTTGTCCACGACGCAAAGTGAAATTTTCAATTCCGTAAAGCGAATCTTTTAAAGTAATTCTCGCTGCCGGATCGACGTCCCAGACCTTTCCATCCATTACAAAAGTGTCTGAGGGTTCAATGATCCATCCTGAAAGTGTATCAGATGTGTTGTGTATGAGACTGGCCGCAAAAAGGTATTGGGCAGTATCCATTTGATTTAAAATAGATAAGGAAAAATAATTTCCAACTTCTGCAGGTTCGAGGGTGAGATTTATCTTTTCGATTGCCAGGGTATCGTACGCCACCCGCCGGATGCCAAAATTCCCTGCAATGTTTCCCGCAGGGCCGGCAAAATTCATGGAAAGACTGTCAACAAATATTTTGTCATATACAATTTCTGGAAAATCCACGTCAACCACAACGTACCGGGTCAGCGCATCGTAATGGATGTGTGCCGAAGAGCGGGCAAACTTAGTCAGGGCGGGTAAAAAATCCTGCAATATTTCGTCTTCATTGCTTTGGAAATCGAGCGTCCAGTATCCTTCCCGGTTGATGGTTGTATCCGGATTGTCCATAAATAAACCTGCTAAGTGATCCTGAAGATCGTCGACAGAAAGATTGGAAGCCGTCTGCAAAGTGAATACCTGACTGTTCATAGAAGCCGAAATACTATCCGGACATAGAAGAAATTCAGCTGTGACAGGATGGATATCAATTCGCTCTCCCTCCCGCATCACGATAGACTCATTGATTTGAAGGTTTCCGGTTTGCGTGCTGTCATATTGCT
>JBGTLS010000618.1:0-2343 GCA_041744015.1 Cryomorpha sp.
ATTAAATTAGTCAGTTTCGCATACCATTTTTGCGGCCAATCGCGCACTTAGAAAATTAGATAACAAACTCACTTCGAGTGATTTACAACCTTAGAAGATGCCACCGCAGCGCAGCGAGGTGTGCAGATTCTTAGGTTGTAAATTGAACCAAGCGAGGCACGAGCTCATGAGCACCTTAGAAAGCGAACACGTGCGAATAATCGAGAAGCTGTGGAAATCTCCCGAAAAGGTCTCGATACACGCTCCTACGTCGTGCACTAACAATGACAGTATTTTTTCCTGCACCTTTAACCCTCCTGGTAATCAGCAATTAGTTACTTTTCTGGAAGAAAGACAATAAAATAACTCGGAGAAACTGGCGAAACGCGAACGGAGTTACTCATGAGTGTTTGGATTTTTATTGGTATTCGTGATGAACTTCGGGGTTCCTCGCTTTCTTTCAAATAGAGAATTTAATAACTCGGAAGGATTGGCAAAAATCGAACGGGATCCCTCGCTGCACACTACTCAAAAAACTCTTGTCATCCCGAGCGCCGCGAGGGATCCCGTCATCCATTTATATATCTGAATTATCAAGCTATTATCTTTTAGTCCTGAGCTTTTACCAATGACTCAACTATTAAAACGCTGATTATTATATCCTTGAAGAAGACTCGATTTACCTCATGTCATCATTTTACAATAAGTAATGCAAAGCCGTTACTCATATCTCGACCTGACGTCAACGATATCTATCTCATATCCTGACAGGGCCGAGGTGAACAGAAATAGATGTGCGAAACTTGAGTCAATTTACCTGGCGCAGTTTACGCAATGAGAACTTTCCGGTCTGATCAGAATACGTTCTATGGGAATTGGTTGACCGCATTGCATACAAACACCAAATTCAGGCGTTCCGATTTTCGTCAAAACGTAATTCAGCTTTTTATATTTTTCCTCCGCTTGTCTGAGCGCTGCCTCGTTTATGGACCGATTGTTTATGGCGTCCATGCGTTCGTGATCGTCTATTGCTGCATCGGGCGACTCGGGCTTGGTCAATTCCCTGTATTCTTCGATCAGTGATTCTGTTTTTTGGATTTCATCCTCAATTTGCGCTTTGATCTCTTTTTCATTCATGAAGGTAAGATAGTAAAACTTTCCTGTCCGGAAGGCCTGTTTGCATTCTTTATCAATATCATACGCGCTCCCTTTTTGCGAAAGCAGTGACATAAGTCAGCGCCGGTAGGCATTCGCCAATTTACACCTGCACCAGTTTCCATTTCCCCTTCCGAAAAAGATAAATGGCGATGAGGGCGTAAAGCGAGTGACAAAATGCAATCGAAAAGAACACACCATTCACACCCCAATCCAGGTTGATGGACAACCAATAAGACAGTGGAATCTGAACAATCCAGAAAACGAAAAGACTGATGTAAAGCGGCGTTTTGGTATCTCCGGCTCCATTGAATGCCTGCCCCACCACCATTCCGTATGCAAAGAATATGTACCCGATACAGATGATTTGCAGGCCTGATTTACCTATGTTCATAACGGTCTCATCCTGCGTGAAAATGCCCAGGATCGGATTTGCCGAAAGGCCAAACATAATGGAAACGATCACCAAAAATATCGCGTTGTATTTCGCTGCTGCCCATACGGATTTCTCTGCCCTTTCGGGAAATAAAGCACCCAGATTTTGACCCACGAGTGTCGCTGCGGCATTTGCAATACCAAATGACGGGAGAAGGGTGAATATGATAATGCGAAAGGCAATCGTGTAACCGGCGAGGGCTTCCGCTCCGAATTGAGATATAATGCGCACCAAAAATATCCAACTGGCGCTCTCCACCAAAAATTGGCCGATACCGCCTGCAGAAACCTTGATAAAATTGAGGATGGTTTTGGTGCGCCATACCACATTCGCGCGAACCAATCGCACTACACCGGTACCTTTCAGTAAATGATAAAACTGATAGCCCACTCCAATCGACCGACCAATTGTAGTAGCAATGGCGGCCCCTGCCACCCCAAAGGCGGGTATAGGACCAAGGCCGAAAATGAAAATGGGATCGAGCACGATGTTGAGACCATTGGCCAGCCAAAGTGTGCGCATGGCGATGGCGGGATTGCCGGCACCCCGGAAGATGGCATTGTTTACAAACAGTAGGATCACACTGAGATTTCCGGCGTACATAATGGTGGCGTAATCGCCTCCTTCTGCAATCAGACTGGCATCACCACCCATCAAACGCAAAACGTCCTCGGCATAGATGAAACCCAATACGCCCAGAATGGCACCGATGATCAAACTCAAAGCGATTGTTTGAAAAGCTGCATCACCGGCCCTTTTGAATTTTTTTTCAC
>JBGTLS010000619.1:0-12715 GCA_041744015.1 Cryomorpha sp.
AATTGCGGAGTAGCGGAAGTGGCTATACAGTTTCAATCATATAATTGTGATAACATCAACAATGCCCAGACAGAGGTGATCGTATTTGACCTCAATGGAAATTTTGTGCAGAGAACGCTGCTGGTTCATATCGAAGACGACATATTGCCAACAGTTAGTGTTGAAAACATCACTGTGGAATTGAATCAGAATGGTGAATTTTCCCTGACACCCGATCAGTTAATTGTTGAAATCACCGATAATTGCGCGATTGCAGATGTGGCCCTTTCTCAAACCGTATTTACATGTGCTGATATTCCATCTGTAACTACTACACTCATGGTGACGGATGCCGGAGGAAATGTAGTTGCAAAAACATTTACAGTAAATGTACTTGATAAGATATTTCCTACCATCCAATGTATACCACAGGTGAATATATGTGCAGGTCCTTTTCAGACAACAAACCTGGTGCAGGCACAGGACAATTGCAGTTTTATTCTCAACCAGGTATCCGGTCCGATGCCAGGTCAGAATTTGGCACCGGGTTCATACACCATCAATTATATGGTCGTTGATATTTCTGGAAACGATGCTTCCTGCAGTGTTCTGGTCAACGTAGGAGAAGCACCTGAAGTTGATTTGGGTGAAGACATGGAAGTAGCCATTGGAACCAACGTAACTCTTACAGCCGGGGTTGACAATAGCTTAAATTATCTTTGGAGTACAGGTGAGACTACCACTTCAATTACTGTAAATGTGACCGGGGATGTTGAAATCTCTGTCAATGTAACTGCCAGCAATGGATGTTCAGTTACCGATGAAATTTTCATCCAGACGCAGATCATATCCGGAATCGCAGATGCCTCAAACAAAAACGCTCTTCAATTTTATCCCAATCCTACGAATGGTATTTTGCACGTTGCTTTTGACTTAACAGAAGTACAAGTGGGCGCCAGTTTGTCGGTAATGGATATGAATGGACGTGTGGTTCTAAAGCAAATTCTCAATGCTGTCTCCAAAGGTCAGGTCGTGGACCTGGACTTGTCCAGCCTGTCAAAGGGTATTTATGTGATCGCAGTGACTTCAGATAAAATTCAATATACAGGACGAATTGTCAAACATTAATGGTCCTGTTGAGTAAATAAAATGCCCTCGCGCCAATTGGTGTGAGGGCATTTGATTTGAATATATAACTTTACCGACTTGCTATCCGTAAGCCTACAGAATCCAACAAAGAATTGTTAATGGATAATTGTTTAAGTCTCAATTCGGTGCCGGGTCAAACGTAAATTAGTCATTTTTAAAATCAGCCTGCGAAAAGGGGCTTCTGCATCTTTTGAACTATAATATGACAATCTTATGAAAAGAATTCTCCCCTTCTTTTTGGTCTTTATGTCTTTAACCGGCGCGGCTCAAATAGACACCGAATTTTGGTTTGGCGCCCCACAACTCACCAACGGCAACGGGGCCGAAGCTCCAAGAAACGCTCCGATTTTTCTGGTCGTCTCAGCGCTAAATCAACCGGCTCAGGTGATTATTTCTCAACCCGCGAATCTCAGTTTTGCTCCCATTATTGTGAATCTTGCAGCCAACTCTACACAACAGGTTCCATTGACACAGTTTCTCAACCTGATTCAAACCGAACCTGCGAATGAGGTCGTCAATACCGGAATTTTGGTTAGGTCTACAAAGCCCATTACTGCCTATTATGAAGTACGCAGTACCAACAATACTGATATCTTTTCCCTCAAAGGAAAAAATGCCCTGGGCACAAAATTTTATACCCCTTTTCAAAACCTCTATGGCAATCAGTGGATTCTGAACGGTTTGTTATATGATCCCGCTCCCAGAGCCGGATTTATCGTAGTGGCATCTGATGACAATACCACCGTTTCTATCACACCGAGGGTCGAGGTTTTAGGCCATCCGGCGAATGAAACTTTTCAAATAATGCTGAACCGCGGGCAAACATATTACGTGGAAGCCCTTGACAGTTCATTGGTGAGCAAACCCATCGGAACCCTGATAGAAAGTGATAAACCCATTGCGGTTACCGTAAAAGATGATATGATAGATATTATAATTGAAACAACTGATCATGCTGACATTGCAGCCGATCAGTTGATTTCTTATGAGCATACTGGATTTCGTCACATCGTTATAAAAGGAAATTTGACTGCCAATGATGACCTGGTAACTGTATTAGCAACCGCAGATGGAACAGAACTCACAATAGACGGTAGCGCCACACCTGTCATTATAAATGAAGGCGAGCAGTGGACTTATAATATGGACTTTGCAGCCTCATTTATAGAATCGACTGAAAAAGTTTATGTTTTTCATACCTCTGGTATTGGACCACAACTTGCCGGAGCCCTTATTCCGCCCTTAGAATGCACCGGTAGTAATCAGGTGGGTTTTGCCCGGACCAATAGTCAGATTTTTTTGCTTACCCTGACGATACGTGCAGGTGCCGAAGGCAGTTTTGAATTGAACGGCAATCCAAACCATATTCCGGCCAGCGCGTTTTCACCCGTTCCGGGGAGCTATGGAGAATATGTCTTTGCCAAAATTTCATTTCCCACCTCGCAGATTCCCGCCGGAGGTGCGACCAGTACTGTGACTAACTTCAGTGATGAGCTATTTCATCTCGGTGTAATCAGCCGGCCTACTTCAGCGGCAGCCAACTACGGTTACTTTTCGGCATTCAGCTTTCTGAATATTGGAGACAATAGTCAGGTTTGTTTGGGTGATACCATCGAACTCGATGCTGGTCCCGGCAAAACTTCTTATTTATGGAATACCGGTGAAACCACCCAGAGCATTCAGGTTACAAGCCCCGGAGAATATTACGTGGAAGTTTTCAGCGGAAGCGATTGCGCGGCCACGGATACCATCACTGTAACTTACTACGAGCCCCCAATCAGCCTGGGAGAAAACGACACAATTTGCGATGGAACCTCATTGACCTTTTCATTTGAAGGAAATTACCTCTTCGAATGGCAGGATGGCTCCACCAGCAATTCATATACTGTGGATGAGGCAGGCATATACTGGGTTCAGGTTTCCGATTTCCAACAATGTGCGCTTCGTGACTCGGTGGAAATATTTACAAGTCCCAGACCCGATCCTGAAGATATTGGTGGCGCGTTGGAATACTGTGTCGGCGAAACGATTAATCTGTCTTTGCCAGCAATTGAGAACGCCACGTATCGGTTCATCGATCCGGATGGGGTGATATATTTCCAGCAGAATCTGTTGATTACCAATGCCCAACCAGAAAATGCGGGAACTTATGAGGCTTATTATATTGTGGAAGGATGCGAGAGTTTCTCAGATTTCGTTGAGGTGGTGGTCAATCCCAATCCTGTGGTTCAACTTCCTGAAGACGTATCACTATGTGAAGACGAAACATATACCATCACACCCATTATAGCTGAAGGTGATTTCACGTGGCAGGATGGCAGTACAGGAGATACATTCGAAGCCACCGCTTCAGGAGTTTACTATTTGGATGTGGTCAATGAATTTGGCTGTGCAGGTGTTGATTCTATGACTGTGGAATTCAGACCCCTTCCGGAAAATCCCCTGATCTCAGGAGATGAAATGCTTTGTGAAGGTGAGACCCTTACCCTGTCCACTCCTGCTCAGGAAGGTGCGATATATAGCTGGACCGGACCAGACCAGGCACCGATTGAAGGCGATAACAGCATTACAATTGACAAAGTAACACAGAGTACAACCGGTGTTTATTCCGTGTCGATCGAATTGGATGGATGTTTTTCTGCAAGCGCAAGCTTCTCTGTTGAAATTTTCGGAATTCCCGATTTTTCATTGCAAAATGATACAACCGTTTGCACGGGGGATGAAATTACCATTGAAGGTCCTGAAGGGTTTGACACTTATACCTGGAGTACGGAAGAAGAAACACCTTTTATTTCAGTTGGTGCAGGTACATACAGCCTGACTGTCACAAACGAAGCCGGATGTTCGGGTTCAGCTTCAGTAACTGTTTCAGAAAGCAATCCTTTCGCTGACTTTAATATCCTTCCCGACACTGTTTTTGCTCCAATGACCCTGATCAGTTTTGACGACGACTCTGAACCCGGAGATTTTAACCTGACCAACTGGTTTTGGACTTTCGGTGAAGGAACCCAATCGAATCTTCAAAATCCGACGCATGTCTACACCGCACCAGGAATATATCAAATCGTTATGGTGGTTTTTGACAGTGAAGGATGTACTGATGAGGCGAGGGCTTCCGTTCTGGTGAAATTCAATTTTGAAATTCCGGAAGGGTTCTCACCCAATGGTGATGGAATCAATGACTTTTTTACAATTAATGGGTTGGAGGAATTTCCCGGAACCGGTATTCAGATTTTTAATCGATGGGGACAGGAAGTTTATCAAAACCTGAATTACCCTAACAACTGGGATGGAAAAGACGCTGTGGATGGCACTTATTTCTACATTTTGAATCTCCCAAATGGAGAAAATATAAATGGAACTGTTTTTATCGCGAGGTAAACGAAATAATTTATTCACCTGATTTTAAAATTTAAAGACTTGTAACAAGTAAATTGCGAGTTGTTTTTTTTGCTTAATTTCTCTTGTTAACCAGAATTTAACAAACAATAGAGTGTTAACTCTTTTTAAACCACTACGCCGGAATGCCCGGCCAATGTTCAGATATTTCGCCCCACAATTCAATCTTTAAATTAGAACCAAACTCAAAAAAAAAAGAAATGAGAAAAATTTTTATGATCGCGGCAGCTGCTATTTTTACCGGCTCCTTCGCAAATGCACAGGACATCTACAAACAAACAGGTGGTGAACAGAACATCGAATTTTTGTTTGCGCCACTGGGAGGATCACCCATAGGTATCAATGGAATCAGATACCGTAAGTTTACTTCGGCCACGACAGCTTACAGGGCAGAAGTTTTCCTGGGTTACAACAGCCAAACCACTATTTCGACAGGAAATGGATCAGATGGCAATATTGATTTAAAAACGACAAATAGCGAATTTGACATCAGTATTGCACCGGGTATTGAAAGACATTTTCCAGGCACTGATCGACTGTCTCCGTATGTAGGAGGAGTCGTATTGGTTGGATTTGGTCGATCTGGCACATCCAGAGAAGCTATCGTTCTGAATACCGCTGAAGATATTGAAACATTGAAAGCTTCAAACGGCAGTATCACGTTTGGCGCCAATGCGGTTTGTGGTATGGATTACTATTTCGCGGATAATATTTACATCGGTGCGGAACTCGGTTTTGGTATAGCTTTTACATCTGAATTGGATTCTAAATCAGATGCAATCGTCTACAGAGTTGATGGTTATGATGTTGTAACCAGCGAAGTACCAAACGGTAGTTCATTCGGAATCGGCCCAAATGTTGTTGCGCAAATCCGGGTTGGCTTTTTGTTCTAGATTTCCTACTTTTAGGGATTCAAACAAATTCATATGAAAGGATTTAAATCTAATTTTAAAGTGACCGCAGCCATTTTGGCAGTGGTCACTTTACTTTTCGGCACTTCGTGCTCGAAAGACGATACCGCCCCTGCTCAGAAGCGGGTTGGCGAGGTAAAAGCACTGACTGATAAAAATCATCAGGACAAAGTATCTGAACTTGTCAGAAAATCACCAGCGATTTCCTGGTACAATTCGACAATGAATAAGATCATCACCATTGATCCAAACAGCGAAGAGAAATCTTTTAATTTCTCCGACCCGAATCCGGGATGGAACTTCAGTTCCGCTGAAGGTACGGTATGGCAGCCTTCACCTTATGGTGGTGGTATACTTTTCATTGGCCCGGGATCATTTGGTGGAAACGCCGGTGGAACTGTCGTAGCTGGAAATTCAACTCTGAACATCAATCACACATTTTGTTTCTCAGCTTCTGATGAAGCCCTGGGTCTCGACTTATTTGATTTTGGAGATGGTCCTGAATTCACAGGTATTTCAGGCGTCATCGGGATTGCAGGTGATTTTGATGCACTCGTGACCGGCGAATTTGATGAGGACGATGATATTTTCGAATACTTTCAGGGTCTCGCTTTTTACATTGTTTATGACAATGAAGCGAATGGAAATTATCCCATTCTCAACTGGTTTGACGATCTGGATGAATCAGATAGCTTTTTCCAAAACAAAGGCTTCGCCTGGGTTTTTGCTTTCAACAATCCCGCGGGAATTTATTTTTCCAAAAATGGGAATTTGAGTGTATCTGGTGGATCTATGACTTTCCAGGGTACGTATTTTGGACTTCAAATATCTGATTTTGATCTGGACGGTTATGATGATTTTGACTTCGTTGAAGTTGAAGGATTCGGAACCATGGGATGTAATTAAAGCTCATCTCTTATTAATGAAAGGCTCCTCAGGGAGCCTTTTTTTTTGTGTCACCGGCTCATACAGGTATCTTTGACAACTTTGTTGATTTCAAAAAACGCATGTCATTGAAAATATTCCTCCCCCTACTCTGTCTGATTTTTCCGCTTATCATCAGTTCTGCGCAAGGGCAAATTCTCAATATCGAACGCCTCCGACTGGAAAAAGACACCACAAAAAGTTTCCTCGCAAAAGGCGTATTAAGTCTAAGTGCCAACAACCGAAGTGCAGCTGAGAAAGAACCGGTACAAGTGTTTGGTATTAATACCGCCTTCAATGCCCTGTATCAACCCGGTCAACATGCATACATCTTCGTGGGTCAAACAGATTATCTCAACATCAATGATAACGAAGTGTTGAACTTCGGATTTGCCCATTTCAGGATCAATTTCCTGCGCGACAGAAAAATAAGCTACGAAACTTTTGCCCAATACTCCTATGATCTCTTTCGCGGACTTGATCCCCGTTTACTGTCGGGGGGGAGCATTCGCCTTCAATTGATCAAAACGGAAAAAGCAGATTTTGAAATCAGTACTGGCGCATTTTACGAACACGAAACCTGGAGAAATCCAATTACTGAAGAATATGTGGAAATTGGTTTGTGGAAATCATCGAATTACGTGAGGTACCAAAAAACATTGAATGATAATCTGGATATCAATACCATCATCTACTATCAGGTTGGATATGATGGAGGGGCTGAGGTTTTTCGCCATCGGGTAAGTGGCAATGTGAATTTAAATACGCAATTCACTAAAATTTTGTCATTGAATACAACTTTTGATATGAGTTACGAGGATAAACCAATTGTTCCCATCACAAAATTTATATTCTCCCTCAAAACAGGCCTGGCTGTTAATTTCTGACCTGATATTCAGTTAGTCATTCTAAGATTGGGCATTTTCTACACAACCGAGGCACATAATACCACACCACTCCCAATTTATCAATTATAACAACTCGTTATAAATGAGTTGATTAAACCTATAATAAGATGAGGTACACTTTTTGGCTTTGGCTGGTTGAACCAAAATTAAAATCAATATGAAAAAGTACCTCATTCATCCATTCTTGTTATCTCTTTTTGTAGTCGCCATAGGATGCGAAAACAATCCAGACAGCAAAGACAGAGCAGAAGATGCCAACAAGGAGCGATTTGACGATCGCGACACCAAGAAAGATGCCGAATTTGCAGTAGATGCTGCTACTATAGGCATGTTTGAGGTTCAGGCCGGACAATTGGCTGCTTCAAACGCCACCCACCCAAGAGTAAAAGAAATGGGGCAAATGATCGCCGCAGATCACGAGAAAGCAAACAGAGAATTGAAAGATCTGGCCGCTCGTAAAAACATTACCTTGCCCACAGCGCTGAGTGATGATAAAAGAGACAAATACAATGATCTTTCTGAAAAAACCGGTAATGACTTCGACAAAGAATTCGTCGATAACATGGTAGATTCTCATGAAAAATCAATCGATAAATACGAAGATATCGCTGAAAACGGAAACGATCAGGAACTCCGCAGCTGGGCTTCAGGAAAAATTCCTTCTCTTCAGGCGCATCTGCGTGAATTTAAAGCCCTGCAAGATCAGGTAAAGAAGAACAACAACAATACGAATACGAATACGAACACCAACACCAGTTCAAATACGAACAGGACTAACTAATATTCCCCCTGTCTCATTTCGGTGGAAATAAATGATTCTTTGAGATCATTTGTTTCCACTTTTTTTTTGCCTGAAAATTCCACCGCAATTCCGAATACTCAAGTCCAACTCCACCCGCGACCGCCCCCGATTCCTCTAGGGGTGTTAGCGCGCCAATCCGACAGAAATAATCCGTATATCAAGTAAACAGGGGATGTCTGATCAACGAAATGATTCGTCGTTTGGCAAAATATACGTTAAAGGAACTAGCGACGCGATTTCATCTATGTGGACAGTTCAAAATTCCGCAATCCCAATTCCATTCCCAACTTCACCCGTGCCCTGACCTGAAAGGGTCACCGCAATAATCCCAGTCCTCCCAAATCACCCTACAATCTATGACATCGCTATCCGAAAAAAATGGTTGACAGAACTAAAGGACGAAGGAGCTCACTGACGACTGCAAGGAGTCCGTCTGGACCGAAGGGAGGTAATTCCCAATTCCACATTCCCAACTCCCGGGCTCCCGGGCTTCGGGATTTTAAAATGCTTCAGTAAGCGAAATGTAAAAGGCCTGCGAATCGCGTCCGAACCCATAGTCGATACGCACATTGATACCCTCTCTTTTGCTGACAAGGAATCTCATTCCACCACCGAAGGAATATTTCAATGTCGACATGGTCACTTCAGATGGGCTATCGAAAACATCACCCAATCCTGCAAAGGCGACAGCACCAAAACGCCACCACACCGGAAAGCGGTATTCTACCTGGCCCCCAATAAAATTCTTATCACGATATCGGTTTTTGGCATAACCACGCAGTATTTCTTCACCCCCTGCGCGCGCCATGTCCAAAAATGGTACATCCCCTGTATTGAAATTCCCAACCAGATTGGTGGCGAACACTTGTTGCTCGCCTACCTTAAAATATCTGTTATAGGTAATGTTGTAATTATTGAATTTAAAGTCACTTCCTATAAAAGGATGATCGACATAACTGGAAATTTCCAATAGAAATCCCCGGGACGCATTCACCACATTATCACGTGCGTCCCAGGTAAAGACGCCGCCCACTCCTACTCCAAGCCCTCCATCGTATCCGGTGATTGTACCCTGATCAAGTTCGCCATCAGGCTCGCGTTTCAGCCCATATTCCTGTACCACTTGAAAATCCAAACCCAGAAACATGTGAGGTATGATTTTTTTTAGCGCCAGAAATTTAAAAGCGAGAAGATTGTATTCGTATCGCTCCATTTGATCATCGGATGTGGTATTTCCCACCCCATAATACCGGTCGGGAAAATTCCGAAATCGAAACTCACCTTTAAGCAAATAGGCCTCATTTTTTAAAAATACGTTCCATGAAGACCAAACATCGGTTTGCCTGTTTTGTGTATAATCCGCCAGTAGCTTAACGTATGATAAGCGTGTGCTGTCTTTCTGATCTGAGTGTTCGTTTTTAAGATGGAAATAATATACCCCAAGCGCGCCTGCCCCAAATCGGGTATCCGGAGAATAGTAAATGAGTGGGAGAACAAAAAGTCCGTCTTTTTTTGAGCCCCGTCTCAGGCTATCATCAGCTGTTTCGAAAATATCTCCGAAAATCTGACCCTGAAGATGGGAGCTTGTCAAACTAAAAACGCATATAAAAATTGCAGACAAAAGACTTCTCATAAACTAATCTATCAACCTGAATTTGCCTGCATTGGTTTTCAAACAAAATCAAAACTACATAAATGATGCCAGCGGAAATTTCGGGTATTCTCTCTGCCTCCTGAAATATCCATTTGAATCCATTTCCGGAAATTTGATTATATTAAACTCATTGTAAGAATTTTACACAAAAGGGGGCCAAATTATAAAAAACGATTGCCCGCAGTACTCTAACGTAACATTTGGAAGATGTCCATTCCAAAAGGGTAAGGTATTCCACACCCTGACCATTGAGATGAAGCCTGCCTGGAAAACGTGTATTGAGAACCAGTCAAAGTATATAGAAAGCCCAAAAAAAGTGAATGGTAATTTCACATTTGATGCTCGCGGAGTTGGTTACTTTTTCTCCACCAAAAAAACAAAAAAATAATTCCAAATACCCCGATAATGGTGAGGGCGATAAGAAGCGGGGGTATTTCAATTGTTTTGGCAAGCGGCTGGGTGTCGCCGAGTAAAATGAGACCGGACCAGTAATAAGGATCGGACAATTCTCCGGGATTCGCCTTCAGATACGACAGTTTTGCAGCGCGTAGCGCTTCATTTTTTGACATTCCATCCGCCAGATTTTCGTAGAATGATTCAATGATTCGCGCAGATGTTTTTTCATCGATTTCCCAAAGCGACATGACCACCGCCGGGCAACCTGCATAAGCGAAACTGTGAGCCAGAGAAAGCATTCCTTCAGTTGAGCTTTGTTTGCCAGAGCCGGTTTCGCATGCCGTAAGCACTGCCAGTTCTGCACGCAAGCTTAGATTGTAGATTTCGTATGAGTGAAGGTATCCGTCGTCGTTGGCATCATCCGTTGTGGCAGGTTTGGTTAGCACAAGGCGGGAAAGCAGCGGAGAAAGATTGTTAATTTCCGTATGCGTGCCGAGGTGAATGATCCGGTATTTCCCCGCTTCCTCCTTAAAATTGCGCTCTGTAGCCGCTTCTTTGGTAAATGCCTGTCCGCTGAATATACCAGCTACTTCTTCTGCAGTGCGCACGGCAAAAGGTTGTTGAATTCTGTAAAGATAGGATTCATCAAATCGGGAAGAATCCATCATTTCCGAGCGATACGTCATTTTCAAATCGTCTGAAAATCCTGGGGCAAAAGCCAGCACACCTGCTGTATGTTTATCCTTTAAACTGGTGTATTGCACAGCTGTGGTGGAGGATATCAGATAAGATATCGTATAGTCGTAGATGAGATAATTCGGTTTTGCTGAATGGTCCGGACGAATTAACGTTTCAAAATTCAGGTTGATCATCTCATTGTCGGGTACAATCAGAATCTCATTTCCCGAAAGGTAGGGCTCGAACGGTTTGAACAGGGCCTGGTACAGTGAAATGGAATTATCCATATAAGCTTTGCTGTTTCTGGCTATGATTTGTCTGTTATACTCATAGAGTTGACCCCGAACCGCCTGAATATCGAGTTTGATTAATTCCGTATGCGATTTGTTTAATAAGAGTCCATAAGCATTTTCGTCTGTGAGGATGTATTGAATAAAATTCGTCTGCTCCCCCATCAATAAATTTCGAATATCATTCAGGGTAGCTGTTCTTTCCTGAAACCTCAGGTTATAATAAGCGGGATAGTTTTCCCTTATAAACCCCAGCAAGTCATCATATTCTTTTTGAAAATCCTGAAAATCTCTTGAACCTGATTCCTGGGGTTGGAGTGTGGACAACTCAGCAATCAGCACCCTTTCTTTACTGATGATGGAATCGGGGACATTTGAAACGCGCAGAGAGGTGAAATGCTGCAACTGTCTTCTAAGCAAAATTGATTTATTCTCCTCTGTAAAATTGAGCATCCGACTTATCAATGATGTATCAGCATTGGAAGTATACAGTTCGAAACAGGCATCCTGGGCAGCATTGAAAGTTTTTTTATGGTCCTCATAATATGTCAGCTGAGAGACATTATCGTCCAGATAATTCTTTGTTTCCCGCAAATAATCGACACTTTGCTGCAGATAATTCATCGATTCCTGTAAAGATTCGATACCGGGGGTTCTCATCTTTACCACCATCGCCTTGTTGTAGTAGGTGTACGGTAGGAAGTGGACCAGACTGCCGAGGCCACGACCAAACTTTGCTGTTTGTTCTTTTTGCTTGTCCAGCAACAACGAGAGCGCTATGTCAGTATAATATTCGGCACTGTCGAGCTGTCCCTGGGCAATTTTCAATTCACTCAAAGTTGTATACGCTTTTCCGAAAAGGGGATCATTCTTTGAGCGGTTCAATTGATAAATCCGGATGGCAGTGCGTATATCCTTTTCCGCCAATCCATAATTTCGCATAGCTCCATAAATTTCAGAACGAATGAGGTATGCACTGAATATTTCCTGTCCACTGTATTCTGATGATATGAGCTGACCGATATCAATTGATTTGGTAAAATATCTGATCGCCTCATCATAATCTTCCTTGTGAAACATCACCTTACCCAAGCGCTGATTTGCAACAGCCGAATAATATGATCGCTCTCCATAACGCCCTTCGCAAAAACGCAAATAATCATTGTAATATGAAAATGCCTCATCGTAGTCGCTCATGGCAAACCGAATGCTGCCAAAGGCTTCCAACGAACTATTGTGATCCGGGTGATCGGGCTCGAGGTATTTTTTTCGGAGATCCCGAACGTGCACTGACAACTTTTCAGCGCGTGAGAGATCACCCATTTCAAGATACAATGCAGCCAAATTGTGGTAATTTGAAATGAGGAAACGCTGCTGTTGTTCCTTCTGATAGGCTTCTTCCGCATAAAGAATGGCCAATTTGCGCACCGTGAGTGACTGATAGAGATAATTTTTACACTCCACAAGATTTCCCTCATCATGAGCGATAAGCGATAAATTGCCTAGGGCATTGGCCTTGCTCATACAAATACCGAATGAGTCAGAAAGCAACTCAATGTATTTTAAACTTGTATGAAGCGATTTTTTCGCACGGGTGTGATTACCAGTGCGGAAAAGGGCGGTTC
>JBGTLS010000620.1:0-2730 GCA_041744015.1 Cryomorpha sp.
AAAATGATCATTACCACGATAAGCAGCGGCACCGGTATCAGACTGTATAAAGCCAACTGCCAGCTGATGAAAAACATCACGGCGATCACCACGATGAGTTTGAGGAGTTCGCCCAAAATATTCAAAAGTCCCTGAGAGAATATTTCGGAAATGGTTTCGATATCGCTCACACATCTGGTCACAAGGGTACCGATCGCAGTTTTATCAAAGTATTTCAGCTTAAACTCCGTGATGTGATTGAAAAGTTTTGACCGGAGATCGATCGTAACCGACTGCCCTACCCAATTGCTGTAGTAGGTTTGATAGTATTTTACGACGGCTTCCGCCAAAAGGAGCGCCACGACGATGAGCGTGATTTCAAGCAATCCCCGCGCATTGCCGTGCATCACATATTCATCAATGGCATAACCGATCAGGATGGGTCGGGCCACTCCCAGTCCAGCCAGAAAAATGGTGAGAAAAAGGGCGAGATAGAAAATGCCCATGTATGGCCGCGCAAACGTCATCACGCGGTTGAACAGATTCATATCAAAAGCATTACCTGTTACCTGAGCCATGTAAGGTTGGATAAATTATTTTGTGTAAAAACAGTCCCTGTGGAAATGCAGACTTACCCGCTGCATTCCTGTCCCTGGCTGTTACAATGTCTTTGATAACGGCTGGTTTTAATTTGTGTTCGCCAATGAGAAACATTGTCCCGACGATGGCCCTGACCATGTTGCGCAAAAACCGGTTGGCGGAAATATGAAAAACAGCCCCATCGGGAATTGGTTCCCAGTAAGCCGAAAAAACCTCACAAATATTGGTGCTCACCTGCGTTTGGCTCTTGCTGAATGAAGAAAAATCGTGGGCTCCGAGCAAATAGGAAGCTGCCTCGTTCATTGCATCAATATCCAGCGTTGCTTTGTGATAAGCAGAATACGCATTTCGAAAAGGATCTTTTTTGAAATGGACGTGGTATTTGTAAGTGCGCTCAGTGGCGTGAAAGCGGGCATGCAATTGTCCATCCACTGGAAAGCAGCTGAACACCGCAATGTCTTTTGGCAAAACAGCATTGAGGCGATACGCGAGTTCGTCCGGAATGTCATTCCGGGTGTCGAAATGCGCGTAATAGTCACGGGCGTGCACACCGGTGTCCGTGCGACCACATCCGATGATCGCTTTCAAATCTTTAACAAAAATCCCGAGGGCCTGATGGAGTGTTGATTGCACAGTCACAACCTCCGGTTGAACCTGCCAGCCACTGTAGAGGGTACCATCATACGCAAGGTGAAGAAAATATCGGGTCAATTTGCCGTATTTTTCGGCAAAATTAGCAGGAAAGAGTGAAACAAATAGGACTACTTTCAGATACCCACGGATATATCGACCAACGCATCCTTCACCACCTCTCTGATTGCGATGAAATATGGCATGCAGGCGATATCGGATCGGAAGATGTTGTTGCAGAACTGGAAAAAATCGCACCCCTCCGCGCTGTGTATGGCAATATCGATGGAGGAAATCTGCGGAAAATATTTCCGGAAAATCAGCTTTTTGAATTAGAAGGACTCCGCATCTGGATTATACACATTGCCGGAAGGCCAGGTAGTTACCCCACCCATATCCGGGAATCTATGAAAATTCATCAACCACACATTTTCATATGTGGGCATTCGCATATTCTGCTTGTGCAAAAAGACGAGAAAACCGGACGTATTCACATGAATCCCGGAGCCGCTGGGCGCCATGGTTTTCACAAAGTCAGAACCCTGCTCAAATTCAAAATAGCTTCGGGAAAAATAGCGGACCTGCAAGCTGTAGAACTCGGAAGCCGGGCTTCAGATTAGCGAATTCTATCCAGCGATTTCACCAGTTTTTCGTCCTTCTTGATACCGCGAACGGCAAGAAACGACATGACCACGGCCGCCACAGGCATGTAAAATCCGATGTGATACAACGTGCGCAGTTCCGCTTCAAAAATCGTGGCTAAAATCCGATCAATCGCAAAAAACAGGTACACAACATAGATCAGGTTGATCATATAAGAGAGTCGTGCAATGCGGTATTGCAGCGGTCTGTTTTTGAAAAGAAAAATGGCCACAAATGGAACTACCACCGCCAGAGCGCCGAGCACCCAGGCTGGAAAAGCAAAAACACCAGATGATTCGAGAATATCACTTTGAACATTGAAAACACCGAACATGGCATATTCAGCAATTTTCACATCACCCCCGTAAAAATGGGCATAGGGCAGAAAAAATGTGAAAACTGCCATGAGCGCAGCAAGTAGTAAATAGATGGATTGTACGCGTTGAATCATAATAAAATCAAATATGAGAGGCAAATATAAGATTTAAGCGAGGCGGGTTATCAACCATGAATTGTTATTTTTTTTGTGCTCCTGCGAATGTTATAACACAAATTGTCGTATCATTGCAGCATCGAACGGGCTTTCAGTGATTCACAACTGGCCCATTTTTTCCAACGATTCCTCAATTAACACATACTTCTTAATTTTTATCACCCTCGATGTACGACATTATCGAATTGAACAACCTCAAAGTAGGTGACCTCCGAACTATTGCCAAGGATTTAAATATCAAAAAAACGGAAGCCCTCAAAAAACAAGATCTTATCTATAGAATTCTTGACGAACAAGCCGTGAATCCACCGGCCAAAGTGAACAAACCGCAATCAGCTTCAGAAAAACCAGCTCAAAAAGCTGAAACAGTTGAAAAAGCTGACAAG
>JBGTLS010000621.1:0-4145 GCA_041744015.1 Cryomorpha sp.
GTTTTTCTTCCCCGTATTTTTCAAAGTCTGTATCGGCAGGGGTGGGTTTCCTTTCGGAAAATAAGGCTGGTTCGGCCGGAATGGTAATTCCCGTCTCATCTGCTGGCGTTGGAAGCCGTGCGGGGATGTTACCAAGTGGCAAAACCACGCGCACGGTGGTACCGGGCTGTTGACCATTTTCTCCAGCCACTTCGCTCTCCACATCGATGCTGCCCTTGTGTAGTTGAACCAGTTCCCGGGTGTATGCGAGTCCGATGCCGGTACCCTGATGTCTTCGGGTGGCAGAGTCGTCCACCTGATAAAACCGGTCGAAAATCCGGGCGAGTTTGTCCGCTGGAATCCCGGCACCCGTGTCGCTCACCGTTATTTCAAGCGCTTTAAATTCCGATGTGGTTTCTCCGGTTTTCACTTCCACCCTCAATGTGACGGAACCGCCGTCGGGCGTAAATTTAAATGCATTGGAAAGCAGGTTGATCAGAATCGTTTCCAAACGGTTTTGCTCAAACCAGGCCTGGTCTATTCGCGCAGGTACCTCGACCTGGAATTGGATGCTTTTGGCTTCCGCCAAAGAGGAAAACGACATGGCTACGCCGCGAATCACGGCCACAGCGTCAATCAGGGTGGGTTGGAGATGTTGGTCCCCTGATTCGATTTTGGTGAGGTCGAGAATGTCGTTGATCAATCGCAGAAGCCGGTGGGCATTGCGTTGCATCAGGGCTAACTGGCTTTTGATTTCGTCGTCTTTCTCTTTTTCCAGGACGGTCTCCAGAGGGCCGATGATCAGGGCCAGTGGAGTACGAAATTCATGGGAAATATTCGCAAAGAAATTTGATTTGAGCCGGTCGACTTCCTGTTCTTTTTCCAGAAGTTGGCGGTTGCGAATGGCTTTTAGCCGCTGTTGGTTGTACACCACACCTCCCATGGCGAGCAGAATCAGACCAACGAACAGGTACATCCGGTTTCTGAAAAGTGTCACCTCTTTTTCCCGTTCGAAAGCGGCGATGGCCTGGTCCTTTTTTTCGGTTTCATAGGCTATTTCCATCTGGTTGATCTGCACGGCCCTGTCGAGATCAAACAGGCTGTCTTTGACGCGTATGTACATCACCTGGACGTCATACGCCCGTTTGTAATCACCCAATTCCCTGAGCGCCTTTGATACGAAGAAGTATCCGAATTTCAGGGAGTACCCGTCGCCGGTTTCCTTTGCTTTTTCCACCACGTGTTCGGCATAAGACAGCGCCCGGTCGGGGCGGGAAAAATATATTTCGGCTTCCGCCAAATCCATCAACGTGTGCAAAATGCTTTTTTGCGACATGTTGTTGTCCTCTTTCATTTGCAGCGTTTTTCGCAACCAGGCGATGCCCGAGCTGTCGTTGAGGGCCACAAGGCTGCTGCCGATATTGCCATTGATTACGGCTGTTTCGCTTTTCATTCCCAGCTCTTCCGACATTTCCAACGCCCTCCGATAGAACACAAGTGCTTCCGCGTGGTTTCTGCTCTTTTGGTGGACCACTCCGCGCTGCAGCAAATTTTGACACAGACCGACAGAGTCTCCGAGCTCCTTCACGATATCTTCGATTCGATTGAGGTATGTAAGCGCCTGATCCTGGTTGAGGGTTTCGAGGTGGAGTCCGACTATTTTACTCAGGGTTTGGTAAGTACCCTTTAGATCTTTGCGGGTTTCATATGTGCCGAGCGCCCGGGTGAAATAATGCATGGCACTGTCGTAAGCTGTCACGCTCATAAATACAGAACCCAGTGCGCTGGCCATTTCCGCTTCGTGCACTGGATCGTCCATTTCCACAGCGGTACGCAAACCTTCCCGGCCGTATTCCAGTGCTTTCTGATTGTCGGATTTATAGTGCGTAGTATATTTTTGATATCCTTCAAAAATCAGGTCTGGGTTTTCCTGTTTTTCCGCCCGACGGAATCCGTCGTTAAGTGACTGTATGGCTTCGGTCGGTTGCTCCATTTCCATGAAAATGGCCCAGCGCATGTAATCGATTTTGGGTTGATAATTTTCATCGTCGTTGCGCTTTTCAACTTCCTCAAGAAAATCGAGCGCCAGGGTCGGAGAGGTTTGTATGAGCTTTTGTGTCGAATCGAGGAGGGCCCTGATATTCATCTCTCCCTTTGGCCGCTCTGACACAGTCTGGGCGGTAAGGTTTTGATTCCCACAGACCCATATCAGCGCAATCAGAAACTTGTATTTTGTCAGTTGCATGGAATGACCAAGATAGTTTTTTAGTTTCTGGTTTGTAGTGCTTAGTTTTTGGTGATTAGCTGCCAACCGCAGATAGTTATAGATGATACAGTCGGGACAGAAAAATTATTTACTCTCCGCCAGTTTCTCCAAAGCAAACAACTCATCCCGTAATCGGGCGGCTTCCATGAAATCCTGTTCTTTGGCGGCTTTTTGCATTTTCCGGCGGGTGACGTCGATGGTTTTTTGAATTTCATCCTTTTTCATGAACTGCATCACCGGATCGGCGGCCAAATTGATGATGTCCGTTTCGATATAGGCTTTTTTGCTGGCAGCTTTGGCTTCGCGTTTTCCGGCACCCATGGTGGCTGCCACTCCGCGCTTGATCTGGGTAGGGGTAAGGCCGTGCTCCTCGTTGTAAAGTTGTTGTTTGATTCTGCGGCGGTCCGTCTCGTCGATGGTCTGCCGCATACTTTCGGTGATGCTGTCGGCGTACATGATTACCGTCCCATTCACGTTTCGCGCGGCCCGCCCCACTGTTTGGGTAAGCGAACGGCCGCTCCGCAAAAAACCTTCCTTGTCGGCATCGAGAATAGCTACGAGGGATACTTCCGGAAGGTCCAGTCCCTCCCGAAGCAGGTTCACCCCGATGAGCACATCGTAAACCCCCGCGCGGAGATCGGCGATGATATCAATACGGTCGAGTGTATCCACGTCGCTGTGGATGTAGTTACAACGCACACCGGCTTTCTCAAAAAATGACTGTAGTTCCTCCGCCATGCGTTTGGTCAGGGTGGTTACGAGGGTTCGCTCATCCTTTTCAGTGCGCACATTGATTTCTTCCAGCAAATCGTCGATCTGATTCTGACTTGGTCGCACGTCAATTTTGGGATCGAGCAAGCCGGTGGGTCGGATGAGCTGTTCGACAATGACACCCCCTGATTTTTCCAGTTCATAATCAGCAGGCGTGGCACTGACGTAAATGGTTTGTTTCATCATGCTTTCAAATTCGTCAAACTGCAATGGCCGGTTGTCCATGGCCGCCGGTAATCGGAAACCATAATCCACGAGATTCACTTTCCGGGAACGGTCACCTCCGTACATCGCGCGAACCTGAGGCAGGGTCACGTGGCTTTCGTCAACGACAAAAAGGAAATCTTCCGGGAAGTAATCGAGCAGACAAAAAGGGCGCTGCCCGGGCAGGCGTCGGTCAAAATAGCGGGAGTAGTTCTCGATTCCGGAGCAATACCCCAGTTCGCGCATCATTTCGAGATCGTATGTGGTACGTTCCTCGAGGCGTTTGGCTTCGAGGTGGCGACCCTGTTCTTCAAAGAAATTCACCTGAAGCACCATGTCCTGCTGTATTTCCCAGATGGCATTGTTCAGGGTGGCTTTGGTTGTCACGAAGAGATTGGCGGGATAGATATTGATTCTTTCAAATTCTGCAATGGTGGCTCCGGATTCCGGGTCAAAGCTGGTAATGCGTTCGATTTCATCGCCAAAAAATTCGAGCCGGATGCAATGGTCGGCGTAGGCCAGATAAATATCCACCACATCACCCTTCACCCTGAATTTTCCACGGGTGAGTTCGATATCGTTTCGGGAGTAGAGACTTGCGACAAGAAGGTGAAGCAGCGCATTGCGGGATACGAGTTGGTTTTTTTCGAGTGGGATTACACTTTTGTGAAATTCCGATGGATTTCCGATTCCGTAAATACAGGACACCGAAGCCACTACGATGACATCGCGACGCCCGGAGAGCAGGGCAGAGGTGGCGCTGAGTCTGAGTTTTTCGATTTCCTCGTTGATGCTGAGGTCTTTTTCGATGAAGGTATTGCTGGACGGAATGAAAGCTTCCGGCTGGTAATAATCGTAATAGGACACGAAATATTCCACCAGATTTTCGGGAAAAAACTGTTTGAATTCGCTGTAAAGCTGGGCT
>JBGTLS010000622.1:0-6792 GCA_041744015.1 Cryomorpha sp.
GTATTGAGAAATATCTATCTCGATCTGGGTAAAGTGGATGAATATTCTGCATGGCTCAATGCAGTACCCAATTACAGCGTGTCGCCCTCAGAAATAGACAGTCTGACCTATCAGGCTGCTGAAAACCTGGTGGCCGATGGGAAATGCGATGCCGCTATTATCTCCTTTTCAGATTATCTCAATAAGTACCCCAAAGGTTTGTTTGCCACAAATGCCAACTACTATCAGGCTGATTGTGCTTACCGCCAAAACAACTTCGACCTCGCGCTCAAGGGTTACGAGTATATCATTGGTCAGCCTGTCGGGAAGTTCACAGAAGCAGCATTGCTCGGTGCGGCTACCATTCAGTACAGCCGGAAGGCGTACGCCAAAGCCGGTGCCCATTACGAGCAACTTGAAGCGGTGGCCTCATTTGCCACGAATGTGCTCGAAGCACAAATTGGCCAAATGCGCTGTGATTTCCAATTGGGTAACTATGAAAAAGCACTAACCGCTGCGAATGAAGTGATTTTCAATCCGGATTCACCGGAAAATATCACAACCGAAGCCCGGTTGCTGCGCGGACGTATGCTTTTTAACAAGAAGGAATACGATCCGGCCCGCACAGATTTCCTCTGGCTTGCGACGAACGCCAAAGGCAAAGAGGGTGCGGAAGGAAAATACAAGCTCGCAGAAATTGCATATGTTTTACATGATCTCGATGAATCCGAAAAACAAATATTTGAACTCATTCAGGGTTTTGCATCATTTGATACCTGGAAAATCCGCGGGTTTATGTTGCTGGCGGATGTATATGTAGCGAAGGGCGATAACTTTCAGGCGAAAGCCACCCTTCAAAGCATCATCGACAATGTGCAGGACTCAGCCACGGTGAGTGAAGCCCGGGCCAAACTTCAGGCGATCGAACAGTCAGAAATCAAATCAACCCGGGATCAAAAAGCCAAATCAGATGCAGCCAGACCGGTCGATGAGGATGAATACCGCGACCTGATTGATGAAAATAATACTCCCAACAAACAATGATGAGCAAAGCAACATATATCACAATTTTCTGTGTGCTGACCATCGGCATCACCGGTGCTGTCGCTCAGGGCGATGGATCAAGTTTCGATCAAACGCAAATCATTACCGGGGACCGAACACTATCGGTTGAAAAAGCCTTTAAAATCTCTGAAACACCAAATCCGGTCGATATTCCGGTGAATGTCGGCAATATCAAATATCAACTTTTGCCGAAAAGGCCCGCTACATCTCTGACGGTAACGCCTATCGAGCCCGCCCGCATCAAGGTACGCGAACCGTTGGAGAAGCTTTACAAAGGGTTTGTAAAAGGTGGTGCAGGAACATATGCCACACCATATTTGGAAGCGTATTACACCAGCGGTCGCGAAAGGGATCTGGCATATGGTGTTCATCTCAAACACCTCTCGTCCAATACCAGCATTCGCAATGTGGCATTTAGTGGATTCAGCGAAAACAGCATGTCGGTATGGGGCAAAAAGGTATTTAAAGAGCACAGCCTACAGTCGAAACTTGGTTTTGACCGGAATGTATTTCACTATTACGGATTCGATCCCCAGGATCAGAAAATCGAAAAAGAGGATATACGGCAGCGATTTAACCTGCTAACATTGGAAAACCGGTGGAAAAGCTATTACCGCGACTCTTCGCGGGTGAATCACGATGTGGGATTTGATGTGTATCATCTCGATGACAGGTACGATGCCAGCGAATTGGGATTTAAGGCCACCGCCGATTTCCGAGCCTATCGTGGAGCGAACTATTTTACCCTCAACAGCGGTTTCGATCTGGTGAGCTACAAAGCAGCGGGAATTTCTGCCTTCGATTTTATGAACGATCCCTTTGATATTACAACGGGTGCGATCGACAATACCAATGCGATTTTGTTTGCCGTGCCGCGCATCTTAATTCGTGCAAAAGGTCTGCGTGCCTCTGTGGGATTGGGTCTGTATGGACAGTTTGACAATCAGGCGAAATTCTATGCTTTTCCGGATGCTGAGTTGAGTTATTCGCTTTTCAACAATCTGTTTGTTCCTTACATGGGTATCAATGGAAATGTGAAGCGAAACAGCTACCGTACGATCACAGAACAAAATCCCTTTGTGCTTTCGCAAATCGGGTTGGAGAATTCGGTTACCCGTTTTAATGTGTTTGGAGGGATTCGCGGAAGCATCAGTGATCACATCAGTTTCAATACGCAGGTTGGTTTTAATAAAACCGATAATACACCGCTTTTCGTGAATGATACACTGTTCAGCCGTGAAAACAGATTCTCCGTAATCTATGACGAGGTGTCCACATTTACCATGATGGGCGAGCTCACGTATCAGAACAATGAGAAATGGCATGCAGGTGTTCGTGCTGAAATCTATTCTTACAGCACCGCTGTGGAAGATGAGGCCTGGCATTTGCCGGAACACCGCATTTCGCTCCATGCAGGTTACAACCTGTTCAATAAATTAGAGATTGGAGCCCAACTCGCGTGGATAGGCAAACGGCAGGTGAAATCCCTTTTTGCAATTCCCGGAGAGACAGCCGAAGAAGCGGGTTACTGGAAAGTGGAACTCGACCCGTATCTCGACCTTACGCTGAGTGCGGAATATCGCTATACGGCACGCCTTACTGCTTTCATTCAGGCGCACAATCTCACCGCTTCGAGATATGATATTTACTATCGTTTTCCGGCGCAGCGGGCCTTCATTTTAGGCGGTTTGAAGTACGCTTTTTAGGGTCATTTTTCGGCTTTCGCCAAAGAGATTAACAGTCTATCTGTAAGAATCTAAAATTCAATCAATTATTTGTTGAAAACACATGGTCGCTGCCGTAGATTTAGGGTGATTTAACGGCTTTAAAGTCGTATTTTTGCACTAATCAAATTTCCACAATAATCAGGATTTATATGACTGAAGATCAGAAGAAAGTTAAGCAGGGATATTCTGCGGATAATATACAGGTTTTGGAAGGCCTGGAGGCTGTCCGAAAGAGACCTTCCATGTATATCGGTGATACAGGCGCCAAAGGTTTGCACCACCTCGTATACGAAGTAGTTGACAATTCCATCGACGAAGCCCTGGCAGGCTATTGCGATGCGATAGATGTAATCATTCACGAAGATCATTCTGTATCTGTTCGTGACAATGGTCGGGGTATCCCCACCGATTTTCACGAAAAAGAACAGCGCTCCGCCCTCGAAGTCGTAATGACTGTGCTTCATGCCGGCGGAAAATTTGACAAAGATACCTACAAGGTTTCTGGTGGTTTGCACGGGGTCGGTGTATCCTGTGTGAATGCCCTTTCCGAAATGTTGAAAGCGACCGTATACCGGGACGGGAAGATATACGAGCAGGAATACAACATAGGGAAACCCCAGTACCCTGTGCGTGAAATCGGCACCACGACAGAAAATGGTACAGAAATTCATTTCCGACCAGACCATACGATTTTCGAATCGGTGGTGTACGTGTACGAAACGTTGGCAAACCGTCTGCGGGAACTCGCCTACCTGAACAAAGGAATCAAGATTTCGCTCATCGATTTGCGCGAAATGGATGACGACGGGAAACCGCGTCACGACAATTATTTTTCTGAAGGTGGGTTGTACGAGTTTGTACAGTTCCTGGACGAAGCGCGTGAGGCCATCATTTCGCGTCCTATTTACATGGAAGGTGAGCGCAACGGAATTCCGGTTGAAGTGGCCATGGTGTACAACAATTCGTATTCTGAGAATATCCACGCTTACGTCAACAATATCAATACCCACGAGGGTGGTACCCACCTTCAGGGATTTCGTCGGGGACTAACTGCTACTTTGAAGAAGTACGCAGAAGATTCAGGCATGCTGAACAAACTCAAATTTGAGATTGCCGGAGATGACTTTCGCGAAGGACTTACGGCCGTGATTTCTGTAAAAGTACAGGAACCGCAGTTTGAGGGACAGACCAAAACGAAACTGGGAAACCGCGAGGTAAATGCCCCGGTGTCGCAGGCGGTTACGGAAATGCTCACCAATTATCTGGAAGAGAATCCAAATGATGCCCGCACCATTGTCAACAAAGTAATTCTTGCCGCCACAGCGCGTCACGCAGCACGAAAAGCGCGTGAAATGGTGCAGCGCAAGAGCGTTTTGTCGGGTACCGGTTTGCCCGGAAAATTGAGTGACTGTGCAGACAAAAATCCTGAAAATTGCGAAATCTATCTGGTAGAGGGAGATTCCGCAGGTGGAACTGCCAAACAGGGCCGTGATCGTCATTTTCAGGCCATTTTGCCACTTAGAGGTAAAATTCTGAATGTCGAAAAAGCCATGCAGCACAAAATTTTTGACAACGAAGAGATCAAGAATATATACACCGCACTCGGCGTAAGAGTCGGCACGGAAGAAGACAGCAAAGCCCTTGATGTTTCGCGATTGCGTTACCACAAGGTGATCATCATGTGTGATGCCGACGTGGATGGTAGTCACATTGAAACATTGATCCTCACTTTCTTTTTCCGACACATGCGTGAGCTTATTGAAGGCGGACATATTTACATCGCCACTCCGCCACTTTACATGGTGAAAAAGGGAAGCTCATTCAAATACGCCTGGAACGAAAAGGAACGGGACCTCTACGTGTCAGAAATGCGCGGTGCAGGTAAGGAGACGAGTGTTGGTATTCAGCGGTACAAAGGTCTTGGAGAGATGAATGCCATTCAACTCTGGGATACCACGATGAATCCTTCTTTCAGAACATTGCGACGGGTCACCATCGACAATGCCGCCGAGGCAGACCGGATTTTCTCAATGCTTATGGGCGATGATGTTCCACCGCGCAGAGAGTTTATTGAGAAAAATGCAAAATACGCCAGAATAGACGTATAAATCGCAAATATTCAGAAATGAACCTAATCGGCGCCGGATATTTCGGCGCCGTTTTCGTTTTCACGCGGACGCAATATTAAATCCAGAAAAATGGGGAGGTGATCGCTGTACCCGCCCTGATATGCAGGCCCCTGATATGTCCGGTTGGTTACTGAGTTGCCAGCGGCATTTTTCTTCAGCAGCCATGGCGCATCAAAAATTCCGTTTAAACTGGGTTCAGTGGTAGTGGTTCCGTCACCCAAAAGCGAGTTGCTGACGATAAACTGATCCAATACACCCCATTCGCCTGCGAAAGAGTGTGTGCCGAATTTGTCTTTTATGGGGAAGGAAAGATTTACGAGATCGTTTCCCACTGCATCTTTGGGTGACAATTTTGCCTGAAGGTTTTGAATGAGGCTGATGTCATCCGGTTCATCGTTAAAATCGCCCGTGATGACAATATGCGGATTGTGGTATCGGGCGTTCAGGCTATCCACTTTTTGACGGATCATACCGGCCACGTGCATACGTCCCTGCTCGGAGGCAAACTGACCACCATATCGCGAAGGCCAGTGATTGACGAAGATGTGCAGGGTGTCTTCGTTGGGTAAAATGCCCTTCGCGTATAGAATGTCCCGTGTTCCACGGTCGTTATCATATGGAAACGTCACCCGGTAATATTTATAGAGGATGAGGTTGAATTTGTCAGGACGGTAAATGGCGGCCACGTCAATGCCCCGCGAATCCGGAGAATCTTCATGGATAATTTGATATCCCACTTTTTTCAGGGGTGAGTGAATCGTGAGGCCTTCTAAAACCCATTGATTTTCGACTTCACAAAGACCGATGAATTCCACGGGTTCATTTCCACCCAGGGCGAGCATAGTCTGTGCAAGGCCCGTACTTTTCTTTTTGTACCGTGAAAAGGTGTAGCGGTTTTCTCCTTCAGGTGTGAAGGCATCATCATTTTTGAGAGAGTCATTTTCAAGGTCAAAGAGGTTTTCAACGTTCCAAAAGGCCACCCGGAATTGCTGATTGCCGCGCCAGGATGTGTTCATGTTTTCGTGTCGTTGAAACAGGGCCTGCTGTGCGGTTAAATGTGTGCCATAGCCACAGCATAGTATGAGAAAAAAGAGCGCACGAATCGAAATCATGTTGTGGTTATTTTTGGTTTCGGTAATTGCATTGCTCTCCAAATAAGATAGATTCCGGCGATGATGAATGGAATACTGAGCAATTGACCCATGTTGAAGAGCATATCTTTCTCAAAAGCTTCTTGTTCCACTTTGAGAAATTCGTCCAGAAAGCGCAATGTAAATAATAGCACCATAAAAAGACCAAACAGAAAGCCCTGTCGCAAGCCGGACTTGTATTTTTTCCAGATGGGAAAGATGATGGCCATAATGATCAGACAGTAGATGGCTTCATACAATTGGGCGGGGTGACGCGGGTCGATGGCGTACTCAGGAGGATATGCCTGAACAAATTGAAAAGCCCATGGCACATTCGTGACTATACCGATTATTTCGGAGTTCATCAGGTTTCCTATCCGTATACAGGCACCCGTAAAGCAAACCACGATCACCAATCTGTCCATTAACCAGAGAAAGTCGAATTTGTATTTTTTCCCGTAAAGGTAAATGGCTGTCAAAATACCAATAGCTCCTCCATGGCTGGCCAATCCACCTTTCCAGACCATAAAGATTTCGACGGGATTTTCAAGATAGTCGGCCAGGTCGTAAAAGAGCACGTGGCCCAACCGTGCGCCAATGATGGTTCCCAGAACTACATAGATTGTGAGATCTTCAACATTCTTTTTGGTTTTACCTTCTTTTTCAAAAATGTAAAACATAATGTATTGACTCACAATAAGCCCGAAAACAAAAAGTAACCCGTACCACCGTACCGGCCAGTCTATAAAAGGAATGGTAAAA
>JBGTLS010000623.1:0-4183 GCA_041744015.1 Cryomorpha sp.
CCGCACCCCGATGGAGATAGGAGGAAAATTCAGGATCTTGCATCTTCTCAGTCCACTGTACCTTTTCCAGGTCACTGCTGTGAATTCTCCAAATGGGCGTGGGATGATAAAATTTGGTTTGAAGTAATTTTTCAGCCGAAAGATAGAATGCATCAAGGGACGATACCACCTGATCGGACATCCAGCTTTTGTTGATTCTGCGAAAAACGATTGGATTCCAAAGTCCGGCGGCAACGGTCGAGCTCGCGCTGCGGTGCCCGTCGTCAATGATCGCAACAGACTCTCCGCGCCGCAGCAATGTAAGTGCGAGCACCGAACCTGCAATGCCCTGACCGAGTATTAAATTCACAAAACAAAGATAGGTTTATTCCCTGTGGAACGCTTGTCTCATTGAGATGTATATAGCTCTATCCTATCTATAACGAACTGCGAGTGAAAGCGATATGTGTCTGAAGAAAGGGTAGTTCGGGATTTACTGCGAAAGTGTAATTAGAGTCTGTCAATTGAGTTTTGTGGCTGATCTAGAAAGTTCAATATCAAGGCGCGCACTTTTGGAACTAGCGAAGCGATCTCACAACCGAAGGGCGTAAACCAATGAGTTGACTATAGTCAATGACTGTTTACAAAAGAAGTGCAACGAAGATATTGGACTTTATAGACAGACACAAATCAGGCCTCCGCCAAAATATCCTTAACGATCGAAGGGAGGTAATTGAATTCTGTCTCTTTGCTCACAAAGCGTCGTGCACCTACATTGTAAGCTTCTTCTATGGTCCAGTCGTTATCGTTGTTGCTAAGGAAAATTACCGGAACGCTGTAATCAAAACTCTGCATGAGTTGAATGAGATCAAAACCACTTATGGTGGGCATGGTGATATCAATAATAACGAGGTTGTATTTATGGGTTCCCAGATGTTTCATGGCTTCTGATGAACCGCCGGCAATATCGACGTCGTAACCATTCTCCAACAAGAGTTTTCTTGTTATTTTCAACGTGATTATCTCATCGTCGACCAGGAGAATTCTGTCTTTTTTTTCTGCCATTGAGGGAGTAAAGATAAAAAAATAGGCTAATTCTAGACGGATGTGAGAGACAATTTGATCTGAGCGTCTGACATGGCATTTTCGGTAATGTGATATACATGATCGAGGTGTGTACCGATATCCTGTAATTTATTGTCGCGTACTCCCATCTCGATATGTTTGAGATGAATTACCAGTTTTTTCAACCCCAGGGGAACAGCAGCAG
Organism: Cryomorpha sp.; assembly: GCA_041744015.1. GTDB lineage: Bacteria > Bacteroidota > Bacteroidia > Flavobacteriales_D > Cryomorphaceae > JBBQZU01. The sequence goes on from JBGTLS010000623.1 coordinate 1,250, forward strand.
ACCGCATGCGGTGCACCACAAACCGGATGGTGTTCCAGTCTTTCAAATCCATGGCTCTCCGAAGTTCGTCCACGTCTTTAGAGGTACGCTCCCTATATAGTTTTAAAATTTCGTTTACAAAGGCCAAATCATTGCCAGACAATTTTTTTAAACCTTCGATATCAATTACTTCAGTTTCCATTTTTCAGGGATTTGCCAGTATTACGGCCAAATTTTGCAATAGTTACCAAACTACGTGCCTGAGTACCATCTGAAAATATCCATTCCATTGGCATACAACAACAGGGTTACCAATATAGCCAATCCTGCGAGTTGTGCGTATTCCATAAATTTTTGATTGGGCTCTTTGCCCGCAATCATCTCATACAATAAGAACATCACATGCCCCCCATCCAATGCCGGAATTGGCAAAATATTCATGACGGCCAGAATAATCGAAAGCAATGCGGTCATTTGCCAAAAACGCACCCAATTCCATTGATCATCAAACAGATTTCCAATCATTACAAATCCGCCCACTTGCTTGGCCCCTTCTGAACTGAAGAGTAGTTTCAGCGATTTCACATAGTTCACCATAATGTTGGTGCCCTCAGCCACGCCCGCCGGAAAACTTTCAATAAAGCCATACTTTTCCCTTTCCAACTCGAAGAATTCCAGACCAGATTTGGGAATGAAACCAATGGTGCCGTTTTCGCTCACCGTTACCTCTGTTGCTACAATATCGCCGTTGCGTTCTACTTCCAGTTTGATGTTCTCATTGGGCTGTGACCGCACATATGACCAAACATCCTGCATGTAAGCGGCTGGTTTGTTGTTGATGCTTACAAACTTATCTCCTTTCAACAGTCCGGCCTTGCTCGCAGGAGTTTCGGGAGCGACAGAATCAACCACTGCCGGAAAACGCTCCGAAAACAGCGCACCTGCTTTGCTTCCGCGTTTCAATATCTCCTGCTCAAAATCCGGCGGAAGTTGAATTTCTGTCAGTTTTCCATCCCGGCGCACCTGAATATTTCGTTCATCATTTACAAGAATTAATTGGCCTACTTCGCCCAGGGTTTTGGGCTTCACTCCACCCACTGATACGATTTGATCACCGTGTTGAAATCCGTGGTTGATCATCAGTGAATCGGCATAGACGCCGTAAACCAGATTTTCATTGGGAATGTACTCCTTGCCCCAGGCAAAAAGCATCATGGCAAAAATGAAAAATGCCAGGATCACGTTTACCGTAACCCCACCGAGCATAATGATCAGCCTTTGCCATGCCGGTTTGGCGCGAAATTCCCATGGTTGTGCCGGTTGTTTCATTTGTTCGGTATCCATCGATTCATCGATCATTCCGGATATCTTTACGTAGCCTCCGAGAGGCAACCAACCGATGCCGTACTCTGTTTGTCCTATTTTCTTTTTGAAAATGGAAAACCACGGGTCGAAGAAGAGGTAGAATTTTTCTACGCGTGTTTTGAAAAGCTTTGCCGGAATAAAATGTCCCAGCTCGTGCAATACAATAAGTATGGAGAGGCTCAGAATAAACTGCGCAGCTTTTATGAGAATTTCAGTCATTATTTTGTTGGAAGGTTATCTTGTAATGCCTTGTTTTTGGGATATAGCGCGGGCAAATTCGCGCGTAGCTCTATCGGTTTCAGAATAATCTGCGAGATTTGGTTTTGAAATATACGCAATCTCATCGAGGCAGGTGGCTATCATGTCAGACATGCCTGTAAAGGTAATCTTCTCTTTCAGGAAAGCATCTACTGCTATTTCGTTGGCCGCATTGAGAATGCATGGCGCGTTGCCACCGCGATGCATAGCCTGAAAAGCCAGTCCGAGGTTTCTGAAGGCTTCAAAATCCGGCTTCTCAAAAGTCAGCGAGGGGTATTTCACAAAATCAAAACGCGGAAATTCGGATTTTAATCTTTGTGGATAACCCAGGGCGTATTGAACGGGCAACTTCATATCCGGCAGGCCCATTTGCGCTTTCATGCTGCCGTCTTCAAATTGCACAATGCTGTGGATGATCGATTGGGGGTGGACCACCACATCGATTTGATCGGGCCTTAAATTAAAAAGCCATTTGGCTTCGATCACCTCCAGACCTTTGTTCATCATGGATGCGGAGTCGATGGTAATCTTGGCACCCATGTCCCAATTCGGATGTTTCAGGGCCTGTGCGCGGGTCACCGTATGCAATTCATCATACGTTTTTCCCCGAAAGGGGCCGCCCGAAGCGGTGAGGTATATTTTTTCAATCGGGTTGTGAAATTCGCCAGCCAGACATTGAAATATGGCTGAGTGTTCGCTGTCGACCGGATAGATATTCACACCTTTTTCCCGGGCTGCTTTTGTGACTAATTCGCCAGCTACGACAAGGGTTTCCTTGTTCGCGAGAGCTATTTGTTTGCCGCTTTCAATGGCCTTCATCGTAGGCTTCAGCCCCGAAAATCCGACGAGGGCGGTGAGCACCATGTCGATGGTGTCCATTTCCACAATCTCCGCGAGGGCCTGTTCTCCGCAAAATACTTTAATGCCCTGATCAAAAAGCTGATCTTTCAGCCATCTGTATTTCGACTCATCCTGAATCACCACGGCATTGGGTTTGAACAACAGCGCCTGTTCCATGAGCAATTGGGCGTTGGAACCCGCAGTGAGCACTTCTATCTGAAACTGGTCGGGATGGGCCGCTATCACCTCCAGGGCCTGGGTGCCAATAGACCCGGTGGAACCGAGGATGGCTATTCGTTTTTTGGTGGAATCTTCCATATCAGGTGGCAAAGATAAGAGAAAGGGAATGGACAATTGGCAATTGGCAATGAGCAATTGGAACTAGCGTGAGTTTCATCCAGACTTGCTGCGCTGCGTAAGCAGTAATTAAAAAAAAACACGCGCGTATAGCTCACCCAAACCGTTCAACTAAAGTGACGCAGGGGTGAATGG
>JBGTLS010000624.1:0-5057 GCA_041744015.1 Cryomorpha sp.
GGGGTCCATGAGTTGGAGTGGCTCACCGATGTACTCAGTCGAATCCAATCTCACAATCACAAAGAACTCTATCAGCTCCTACCCAACCATTGGGAGAAATTTAGACTGGCTGAGTAAGGTATGGGTTCTTCGGACGGATACGTTTATTTGTGTTAATGCAATATGAATTTAGCGATCAACCAAAGAACGCATATCTTTTTAGAAAAAACCCAATGATTCAGATGATGTCAGAATTCATCGGGAGAATGAATCACTAACGCAGGCATTGCTTTTCAACTTAGGGAACGAAGTTAAAATGACGCAATAATAATTTGAAAGGGTAATCAAATTCTTATAAATTTGATTAAACGAAAGATAGCCATGTCATGAAAAAGGAATTATTGCTTATTTTCTTTATAGTGTTGAATTTTACATTAGCATCACAAACGACATTTGCAGATTATGGCCACAGCAGTGGGATTGATTATAAAGGCAAAACATATGGGGCTTCCTGGGGTGATATAAATGGAGATGGCTTATTGGATTTATTGTTATCAAATCATTACAACAGGGCAGACGATACGATGGGAGGAATATTTATAAATGACGTACCATTAATTTACATTAATCTTGGGAATAATCAGTTTTTAGGTGGTCAGTATATTGTAAATCCCTTAATGGGAAATGATCTTCACGGAGGTTTGATTTTTGATTTTGACAACGACGGCGACAATGATGTCCTGATTACATCCGGGGGCACTTCGAGAAATCTTTTTTTCGTCAATGACGGAAGCGAGAATTTTGCTTTAAATAATCTGAGTACCACCTATAATATTGACCTAATGAAAAGCCGGGGCAGAATGGCTTCCGTCATAGATATCCAAGGAGACGGGATTGTTGATGTGATTCTAAGTAACGAAAATAATCAGGCCGGATTTGCCGGTCCATCAATTTTAACCCGACTCGAAGGTGAATCATATGTTATTTACAATCGGGAGGCCAATTTCATATTTAATAATGCTAGTCATGGAACCCTCATGGATATGAATAATGATGGTATTTCGGAATTTGTGTTATTGACTGGTGATCGTTTTAAAATATTGGATTATCAATTTGGAATGTTCATCGAGGTAGGGGAGATCAACACCACTATAAACACCACGGATTATTTATTGGGTGATTTTAACGGAGATTTATTAACCGACGTTTTTTTTACACGCGGAAACAGAGACACGCATGTTGTTTTAGAGGACTCAAATACAATTCATGCATATATGCGCAATACACCGCAGCCGAATGAAGGTACAAGCTTTTCATTTGAATCAATGGATAGTATTAACATTTCTATTGGAAGTTATAGTCTGTTTCAGGACTATTTAACCCTTCATTTGGGAAGCAGCCATGTTGAAAATGTGACAGGTTATCATACAATGAGGATTCATCCAGCGCAGCCAATACTGCAGGGTTTTCAAGAGATCACTGATGATCAGGAAGATGTCCATATTTTTATCGGTCGGGTAGACAATAAATGGAAAATTTTGTCGAACAATTTGACAGCAAATTCATTCATTTGGCTCACAATTAAATCTGATTCGGAAATATTCGATTTTATATCTGACTATACCGCTAATGGGGGTTTATCTGGTAACAGAATGTATATAAACAACGGAAACTATCTATTTACATTAAAAAATATACCAGGAACAAATCCGTTTGAAAATAGCCTAATGGGTGTAGTTGGAGACTTCGATAACGATATGGATTTAGATATTTATGTTATTTGCAGCACAGGAGCAGACAATTCACCAAACTATTTACTGGAAAATATAAATAACCGAACATGGGTGAGGCACCATGACGCATGGGGAGCTGTTGGTGATGGACCAGGGATTGGAGAGTCAGTAACTGTTGCTGATATAAACAATGACGGTTTTCTTGATCTATTTATTGGGAATGGACGGAATTTATTTTTTCTGGATAGTGCCAGATATAATCTCTATGTTAATCGAGGAAACGAAAACAATTGGTTAGGTATTAAATTGGTTGGTGAAACTGCAACCCGAGGGGGCTATGGCGCAGTGGTATATGCTGTTGCAGGAGGGGTAAAACAAGTGCGTACGCAAAATGCCGGAGAACACCATCGATCTCAAAATGATCAAAGAATTCATTTTGGTATGGCTCAGAATACCGTTGTAGATTCAATCATAATAAAATGGCCTAATGGTAGTACCCAAATATTATTAAATGCTCCGGTCAATAAATATCTGGAAATTATTGAAGAGTAATGTGCCTTGAATCTTATAAAGGTCTGCCGGATATGCGCAAGTCGTCTGAATTGTTCCGTATTAACTCAATAAATCCGATTTTAGTCAACCACCCAGATTGCACTTCGGGTCATTGCAATTTTCATACAAAGTTAACAAGCGAGTAGATAGTGCGTTGATTTACCGTCCCTCATAAGTAGCCCATTTACCCTTCCCACTTCCCACACCATTTTCCTATCTTTGCGCGTCTAAAAAACGGCACCCTACATGGCCTTGTACCGAGAATATAAAAACCTCAATTTACCCAATATAGCCGACGAAATTCTTAAGGATTGGGAAGCGAACAACACCTTTCAGAAAAGTGTTGATTCGCGTCCGGCCGACAATCCATTCGTGTTTTTCGAAGGTCCCCCTTCCGCCAACGGGATGCCAGGCATCCACCACGTAATGGCCCGCACCATTAAAGACATTTTTTGCAGGTACAAAACCAACAAAGGGTTTCGCGTGGAGCGCCGCGCCGGTTGGGATACCCACGGCTTGCCCATCGAACTCGGAGTGGAAAAGGAACTCGGCATCACAAAAGAAGACATCGGAAAAAAAATCTCCGTTGAAGCGTACAACGAAGCCTGCCGAAAAGCGGTAATGCGCTACACCGACGTTTGGAACGACCTCACCCTGAAAATGGGGTATTGGGTCGACATGGACGATCCATACATCACCTACGAAAACAAATACATGGAGTCGGTGTGGTGGATTTTGCGCAGGCTTTACGACAAAAAATTGCTTTACAAAGGCTACACCATTCAGCCGTATTCACCCGCTGCAGGTACGGGTCTGAGTTCGCACGAGCTCAATCAGCCGGGCACGTACAGGGATGTAAAAGACACTTCGGCCACAGCCATTTTTGCGCTGAAGCAAAAAGGTCAGGACTGGCTTACCGCCAAAACAGGTCGCAGTGATCTGAGTTATGGAATGGTGGCCTGGACCACCACGCCCTGGACCCTGCCGTCGAATACCGCACTGGCTGTGAATCCTAAATTCGCTTACGCCGTGGTGGAATCTTTCAATCAGTACACCGGCGAAAAAATGGCGGTGGTACTGGCCGAAGACCTTATCGGTAAACAATTTACCGGCAAGTACGCCGCTTCCGAAAGCGAAGAAGATTTTCAGAATTATACGCTGGACAGCAAAAAGATTCCTTTCCGTATTTTAACGAAAGTGAAAGGAGCAGAACTGGTGGATTTCGAATACCACCAACTCCTGCCTTACACCCAGCCCATGGAAAATCCGGAAAAAGCGTTCCGCGTGATTCCGGGTGATTTCGTAACCACCGAAGACGGTACCGGGGTGGTTCACATCGCTCCAACTTTCGGTTCGGACGATGCCCAGGTGGCCAAAGCCTCCGGCGTGCCGCCTATGCTCGTAGCGGATGAAAACGGAAATCCAACGCCATTGGTTGACCTGCAAGGGAAATTCCTGATGCAAATGGGCGAGGAGCTCGGTGGCAAATACGTGAAAAACGAATATTACAAAGACGGCGAAGCCCCTGAAAAATCGGTGGATGTACTTATTTCCATAAAGCTCAAGGAAGAAGGCAAAGCTTTTCGCATCGAAAAATACGAACACAGCTATCCGCATTGCTGGCGAACTGACAAGCCGGTGCTTTACTACCCGCTCGACAGCTGGTTTATCCACAGCACAGCCGGCAAAGACCGTATGATCGAACTCAATAAAACGATCAACTGGAAGCCGGCGAGCACCGGCACAGGACGATTTGGCAATTGGCTCGAAAACCTCAACGACTGGAACCTTTCCCGCTCGCGTTACTGGGGCATCCCCATCCCGATCTGGCGCACCGAAGATGGCAACGAAGAGCTTTGTATCGGAAGCGTGGAAGAATTAAAAAAACATTGCGACGCTGCGGTTAAAGCCGGATTGATGGACAAAAATCCATTGGCTAATTTCAATCCGGGGGACATGTCGAAGGAGAATTACAACACCTTTGACCTGCACAAAAATTATGTGGACGCTATCGTCCTGCTTTCGCCGAAAGGCAAACCCATGTACCGCGAAACCGACCTGATCGATGTATGGTTCGACTCGGGCGCCATGCCTTATGCCCAATGGCACTATCCTTTTGAAAACAAAGAGAAAGTGGACAACGGCCTGGCATTTCCCGCCGATTTTATCGCCGAAGGGGTGGACCAGACGCGGGGTTGGTTTTTTACCCTGCACGCCATCGCCACACTGGCTTTCGATAGCGTAGCCTACAAAGCCGTTATTTCTAATGGTCTTGTGCTCGACAAGGAAGGTCAGAAGATGAGTAAACGCCTTGGCAATGCTGTAGATCCTTTTGTCACGCTTACCAAATACGGTCCCGACGCCACGCGCTGGTATATGATCACCAATGCCCAGCCCTGGGACAACCTGCGCTTCGACGCCGAAGGTATTGCTGAAGTACAGCGCAAGTTTTTCGGAACGCTTTACAATACCTACGCGTTTTTTTCGCTGTACGCGAATGTGGACAAATTTGACCACAGCGAAGGCCGTGTGCCCGTGGCCGACCGTCCGGAAATCGATCGTTGGATTCTCTCACGGCTCAACTCGCTCACTAAAGCAGTGGACGAAGCCTATGGCGATTTTGAACCCACCCGTGCAGGAAGGCTGATTCAAAATTTCGTTACGGAAGAATTGAGCAATTGGTATGTACGCCTGTGTCGCCGCCGTTTCTGGAAAGGAGAATACAATCAGGATAAACTTTGCGCTTATCAGACCCTGTATCAATGTCTGGATTCCGTCGCTTTGCTGATCGCT
>JBGTLS010000625.1:0-3618 GCA_041744015.1 Cryomorpha sp.
TAGTTCAGAATTTCTGCTCACACTTTACGCGGAAGATGAATGCTCATTAGCTGATTGCGAAAACTGTTATCAGCTCCTCCCAACTTTTTTGCAGAGTGAAATAATCTTTTTGCCGGGAGGTGTTATATCATTTCAAAATCCGGATACGTTTTTCATACATACGATGGCCGGTATGGGCGATAGTTGGATCTTTGGTACAGACGAGATTGGTGACGCAGTTTCAGCAACAATCACAGAATTGTCAGAAATAGAAATACTCGGACAAATGGATAGTCTGAAAACGATGATGCTCAGTGATGGAAGAGAAATTCAACTATCTAAAGCACACGGGATATATTGCTGGATTACCGCAGACGACACACTCACCCTCGCTTCCATTCCACAACGGGAACCTGACGAAATATTTCTGACAAAAAATGAAGTTTATGATTTCAATGTCGGGGATATATTCTGTTACAGATCCGAAAGTCTTGATTATATGTCTCCTCAATTCACCAACGTTGAGACATATAGCAGAAGTACTAAAATTTCGAGATTTGAAGTAATAAACATTGAAGACTACGCAGCTTTCAGAGAAATTGAATTCGTCTTAACAAGCTATTATGATTTCTATTCATATGTCATTCCAGGTGATTTTGCCGCTGGTGTTGGCAATCTGCAGGACACTGTCACTGTTACAATCGATCTGAATGTTCAGGACCTGGTATTCACATTACCCGATCAGGGATATTACCACCGGGCATCAAATCCAATGGAAAATGAGGCGTATTGGCTTACCGGAAATACGTACTATTATACATCGGATGAAACCTCAGAACCATATCGCAGCATCAAACTCGAACATAAAGAATTAAACGACCGCAAAGTTTCTGCTTTCGGAATCATGGATTTTCACTTCGCTTTCAATGCGGATACACCTGTCGAAGAAATAATGGATGCAAGTCCTTTTGCACAGTTCGATCTGGCTTTTGGCGTCAGTTGTTATGAAAATTATCCTGCACTTTTCACTCCGGCAAATTCAATGACAGATTTTGATGAAGTCGGTTTCGAAGAAATTAGTTCAACAATCATCATCAATGACATTTCAGTATACGCAGAGGGATTGGGAAATTTGGCTTTTTTGGGCAAATACCTTGGGATTGGTTTTTACGGACATTCAAACTCCATTCTGATTGGTTATCAAAAAGGGGAAGAAACATATGGATTCGTACCTTCTGAATTAGAGCTGATCTCCCTGAATGTAACAGAGGCTTCAGAATCTCAATTATTTTCCCTGTATCCAAATCCCGCCAATAATGCATTTCAAATCACCTCTTTAGAAACGGGTCCATCACATTTACGTGTATTTGATATTTCCGGTAGAGAGATTTTTTCAGATAAAATGATCAGTGGGAAATTAGAAATCCAGACCGGTAATTATCCTTCGGGAATATACTTTATTCGGCTGGACACTTCGAATGGCGTGGCGGTACAGAAAGTAATTATTTCGCACTAGTTGATTTGGGGATTAGTTGATGTGTTGATTTGATAATTTGGGGATGTGTTGATTTGGAGATTGGTTGATGAGATGGTGTGAAAATGGAATTCATTCATTATTTTTCTGGGAAATTTCGAATAAAATGAGATGAGACAGACCAGTGAGAACGAAATCGTCAAAGTGAGTTTTGAATTCGCACTCATGATTATTACGTATTGTGAAAAATTAGAGACAGCCCGCAAATATGTTATCGCAAGACAATTGCTCAAATCAGGGACTTCAATTGGTGCCAATGTTAAGGAGGCCCAGAATGCCGAAAGCGCGAATGATTTTATTCACAAATTAAAAATCGCCGCCAAAGAAGCCGATGAAACCGAATATTGGCTGCAATTGTGCAAGCAAGCGGAAAGCTACCCTTACGCACCCGAATTAGAAGAAAAGCTTTTAAGCATCAAAAAATTACTCAACAAAATCATCGCCACCCTGAAACGCCACAAAATGAAACGATCAAATAATTCTCAAAATTAGCGACATAGAAGCGTTTTCCAGTCCAAAAGGTATGAAATCATCAACTCATCATTTCATCTACACAACATCGCATCACCTCATCCTCACATCATCTAATCCACCAATCATCAAATCAACTAATCAACTAATCATCTAATCATCTAATCATCTCATCAACCGCACAGTCTCCGTTTGAACCCAATCCTGCGCGATCTGCCTCAGTTCCTGCGCATCATTTCCCGAAAGGGGAAGGCCAAAACTCACAGATACGCGAACGACGGGATTCCGAAAAGTCCGGATGAAATGCGGAACAAAAGTATCCTTTCCAATCCAGGCCATTTCGCGCTTTTCGTATTCGATGGCAACAGGAATTACAGTGAACCCCTCTTCCGCGCAGGTATTAAACATGCCCGGTTTGAAGTCCAGGACACCGGGACCTTCGTAAGTGGTTCCTTCCGGAAAAATGAGCACCGACAAATCGTTCTTCAACCTCTCCCGGATGGCCATACGGGTATTTCGACGGCTCTGAATGCTGTCTCTGTCTACGAAAATCACTTTCAATGCTATGCCAACCAATCCGACCACCGGCCAGGAGCGCACCTGCTTTTTTGCTACAATTACATATGGAATTCTTGACGGGATGAGCACGATATCAATATACGACCGGTGATTGGCCATGATGACGCCGCGCACGGATGGCCGCTCACCGTGATATCGCACACGGATACCCAGAAAAAATCGAATCAGACGTTTGGCAGCGCGGAAAATGAAAAAGATCACGGCCTGAGGAAGGAAAAAAATCCGGCATAAAAAAATAAAAACAGCAGTGAAAAAGGCAATGGTGAGAAAAATGATCAGTCGACCGACTGCGAGAGGGATGCCCATGGATTATATTTAAAACGGAAAGATATGAATCTCATGCTTTCACAGCGACTTTTGCCCAAATATCCGACCGAATATTTTTTTGCCAATTTGGACGTCGTCACGGGTCATGAAAAGTGCGGACCATTGCACATCCATTTTCCGTCGCAACTCCTGAAACTGATAGATGGTCTGCACGACATAAACTGTCGTTGCAACGGCCGCTGCGCCAATCGTTCCGAAATACCAGATTCCCGGCACGCCAAGCACGATGGTCGAAACCAAACCCAGAAGCGCCGCTTTCATATTGATGCGGTGCAAGCCAATACCCGAAAAATAATGGCTGAGCGCCCCTGAAATGCTCAGAGCGACAACACCGGGGGTAAGGAAGTATAAGTGTTCCCGGACTTCGATAAAATCATTTCCCAAAAAGGCGGTATAGTATTCCGTTGGGATGAGTAACAGTACAATCATGCCGATGGAAGTAACCACATAATTCAGTTTGGCCAGCACCAGCGATATGCGCAACCCTGCTTCTTCGCTGCTCAGGTTGCTCACCTCGGCATATTGCACGATCGAAACACTCCTCGAAAACTGCAATACCGATTCTCCAACCTGCAAAACCGCGCTGTAAATACCAATACGAATGAGCGAAAGCGGTGCAGCGATAAATAGTTCCAACATCAAAAAACTCAACCGGTAATTGAACATCTGGGCGAGGTTGCAAATCTGAACCACAAAGCCATATTTAAAACGGAAAGATATGAATCTCA
>JBGTLS010000626.1:0-15093 GCA_041744015.1 Cryomorpha sp.
TGGGTGCAAAGGTAATCTCTTTCCGAATTATTTCGCATCGTTTTGCATTTCTTTGTAGCGGAATGATTCTTTCCGTTTCCTGATATATGATTCGGGACTCTTTTGCGTTATCTCCTCTGTAATTGTGATTCATGTGATGAAATTTACTTTTTCAATCTGGTTTCTCGTCGTTTTGATGGGCACAGCCTCACAGGCTCAGGAATCCATTGGTACCTGGAAGGATCATTTGAACTATACCAATGGGAGGGATATCGCTGAGCTGAACGACAAAATTTATGTCGCGACGCGCAATGCTATTTTCATTTATAACAAGCTGGATAACAGTCTGGAAAAACTCAATAAGATCAATGGTCTCACAGATGTGGGTATTGAAATGATCAGAAGTTATCCCGAAGCAAACCTCCTCTTCGTGGGATATGAAAATGGAAATATTGATCTGGTGATCGGAAAAACGGTATCCAATTTTCCGGATTTGCGGATGAGCAACATTATTGGGGACAAAACGGTAAGACACGTTTCATTTCACAATGGTTTCGGATATATATCCACCGGGTTGGGTATTCTGACATTCGATATTGACAGACGGGAAATTAAAGACACATATGGCATTTTATCGAATGATGCAATTTCTATCAATGAAACTGCGATTCTCAATGACACCTTATATGCCGCGACCAATGAGGGTTTGTACTTCGGTAGTTTGAGCAGCGATTTGAGCATTTTTTCAAACTGGACTTTGGACCTGTCCACGCCATTGCCTTTCGGCAATATTGCGCATTGTGCCGGATACAATGGAAAGTTATTTGTTAATATTCCGGAGGCAGCCCAGCCGGGTTTGTACCTGCGTACAGGAAGTTCTGAATGGATGAATGTAAATGGTTATGCAGATATCAATTCGCTCAGAGAAACTCCTCTGGGATTGATGTATGCCACGCCCAACACGGCGGAGGTGAAAGCGGAGAATGGCGTGGATGTTTTGATGTCGTTTTTCATCTATGATGGACTGGCTTCGAATATTTCTGGTGCAATTGCTGACGGGGAAGGCCATATGTGGATGTCCGACCGGACCTATGGCCTGGTTAAAAGACCTATGGGAGGCGGGTTTGAATTCATCGCTCCGGCCGGACCTGCTACCAATGAAAGTTTCGCTTTGACTTTTCAGCAGGATCAATTGTGGATTTCAGGGGGAAGGACCGCACGTCCCGGTCTGTGGAGCAACTTTAATAGTTTGAATGGTTTTTATGGTCTTCGCAATGGCGTATGGACGAGTTTTACCCAAAGTAACTTTCCTGTACTGAGTGCCAATGTGTTTTACGACGTCACGGATGTGCATGTCGACCAAACCAATCCAAACAGGATATATGCCGGCTCATGGTTAAGCGGGTTACTGGAAATTGAAAACGATCAGGTAAGTGCTTATTATACCTCCGAAAACAGCACCCTCGCTCCACGTGTTCAGTTTACCAGACCTGATAATTTACCATGGGTGGGCGTTACAGGTTTTGCGCAGGACAGATCCAATAATTTGTGGATGTGTAATGGATTTTCTGAAGTCCCACTGTCCGTTAAAAAGACTGATGGAACCTGGAAAGGGTTTGGTCTGAATAATCTGGTTCCTCAGGAGCGCGCAGTGGTTGATCTGATCATCAACAGAGATGGACACAAGTGGATGATTGTAAACAGAAACGGTCTGGTGGTTTTCCATGAAAAAGACAATATTGACGACAATGATTTCGAGGTCCGGTTGCTGGGGGCAGCCACAGGGTCAGGAGGATTGCCTTCAGCAGAGGTTCATTGCATTGCGGAAGATCTGGATGGACAAATATGGGTCGGCACATCAGACGGCCTCGCCGTATTCTTTTCGCCTTTCGATGTTTTCAGCGACAACCCCAGTGATGCACGGCAAATCCTGGTTCAGCAGGATGGCATTTTTCAATATTTGTTCGAAACGCAATTGATCAGTGCCATCGCGGTAGATGGTGCCAACCGGAAGTGGATTGGTACATTTGGATCCGGCGTTTTTCTCATGTCGGCTGACGGGACAGAAGAAATAAGAAGCTTTACAAAGGAAAACAGCCCACTGTTGAATAATATCATCAATGACATCGCAATCGATCCGCGCACAGGAGATGTGCATATAGCAACTCAGGATGGTGTAATGACGTATACTTCTGACGCCCGCGATGGATCCGTGAGCAACGAATGCACATCAGTATACCCCAATCCCGTTCGGGAAACCTATTCTGGTCCGATCTCAATCACGGGTTTGAAGCGCGATACGGACGTCAGAATTACCGATGTGAGGGGCAATTTGATTTACTCAACAAAATCGAATGGCGGTGTAGCTATTTGGGATGGCAAAAACCTGAACAATCAACGGGTGGCTACCGGAGTATACTTCGCCTTATCGAGTGATGGAGAAGGTGAATCGACTTGCGTGAGTAAAATTATGGTCGTCAGATAATGTTAACCACGACGTCGGGATTTGTTTTGCGAAAAATTCCCTATACCGGTTCTTCCGTTATTTTGAATGTATATACTAAAAGGCACGGTTTGATGGCCTTTATGGTAAGAGGAGGTCGAAAGAAGACCTCTTCCATGCGAACCAACGCGCTACAATCGCTTACCCTTGTGGAACTTACATTTCATTACCGCGAAAAAAACCAGATGCAAACGGCCATGGCCGTGAATCTGTGTTCAGCATATACCGCTGCCAATGCCCATCCGGGTGCCACGCCCATTTCACTTTTTCTGGCGGAGATGTTGTACAAATCACTTCGCGAAGAAGCAGGTGATGAAGATCTCTTTGAGTTTATCTCAAACGCCCTGAATTATTTCAATGAATCGGAATTTTCACCAGATTTTCATCTTATTTTTTTGATGAAAATGTGTCGTTATCTGGGATTCATGCCCGATTCGGATAAGAGTGATAGCGCCGTCTATTTCGATTTATTGAATGGCAGTTATGTCAGCACCCGGAATATCAACCTTCATACCCTGGATGAAGATGAGAGCAGCTTGTTTAGTCTCCTGATGAATGCAGATTTTGCCGAAAGGCTCCCGATCTCAAATTTGCAAAGAAGGAAATTACTTAATAGACTGATCGAATATTATCAATTGCATCTCGAAGGCCTGGGTGAAATAAAATCTTTGCCAATACTTATTGAAGTCTTTTCATCCTGATGCTGAATCCGCGTTAAGTCGTACTTTCGCACCTCAAACCTGACCGAATGAAAACCAATCACCTGACATTGCTGACTTGTTCCTTTGCTGTGGTCGCCATCAGCTACCAATGCACTGAACCTTCAAAAAACACAAAAGAATCCATGACAAACTATCCCAAAGCTGAGAAGAAACCCACCGTTTTTACAGAACACGGAAAGGAAAGAACGGATAACTATTTCTGGCTTCGGGATCGGGAAAATCAGGAAGTCATTGATTACCTGAATGCCGAAAATGCATACACAGAGGAGCAATTGGCTGACGTGCGAACGCTACGGGACGAATTGTTTGAAGAAATTAAAGGGCGTATCGAGCAAACCGATATGTCAGTGCCTTACAACCTGAAGGGATATACGTACTACACGCGGTATGAAGAGGGTCTGGAATATCCGTTTCACTGCCGGAAGGTCATCGGGAGTGAAGAGGAAGAAATTATGCTCGATGTGAATGAGCTCGCCAAACCTTTTTCCTATTATAACGCCGGTGGATTGGATGTGAGCCCGGATAATATTTTACTGGCGTTTGGTGAAGACACCCTGAGCAGAAGAATTTATACATTGAGATTTAAAAATTTACAAACCGGAGAGTTTCTGTCCGATCGGATTGAAGGAACCACTGGTTCGGTGGCCTGGGCGAAGGACAACAAAACGGTGTACT
The DNA here is from genome assembly GCA_041744015.1 of Cryomorpha sp. Taxonomy (GTDB): domain Bacteria; phylum Bacteroidota; class Bacteroidia; order Flavobacteriales_D; family Cryomorphaceae; genus JBBQZU01. Next base: position 3,880 of record JBGTLS010000626.1, read on the forward strand.
ACACCCGAAAAGATCCGATGACCCTGCGTTCCAGCAAGGTCTTAAAACACGTGTTGGGCAAACCGGTCACAGAAGATGAGGTGATATTTGATGAAACTGATGATACTTTTGGCGTAAGCACTTATTTGTCAAAATCGGAAGACTATATTTTTATTGCTTCGTACAGCACCCTGTCCACTGAATACCGGTACCTGGCCGCTGATAGACCTGGAGAAGCTTTCAAAGTTATTGAGCCGCGCACAAGGGGTTTGGAATACAGCGTGTCACACTACAAAGATCATTTTTACATTGTCAATAACGACCAGGCCAGGAATTTTAAACTTTCGCGTACTTCCGTAAAAAATCCGGGTATAGCCAACTGGGAGGATGTGATTGGCCATCGGGATAGTGTTCTGCTGGAAGGGATTGAGATATTTAAAGACTTTTTGGTTGTTGAGGAACGAAGCAATGGATTGACCCAATTGCATGTGAAACCCTGGAAAGCCACTTCTGAAGAACACTATATCAGTTTCCGGGATCCGGCCTATATGGCCTACCTGAGCACCAATCCGGAGTTTGATACCCAGGTGGTGCGTTATGGTTATTCTTCTCTGACCACGCCAAACTCTGTATATGATTACGACATGCGGTCAAAAAATGCCGAGTTGCTAAAACAGCACAAAGTAATTGGGGATTTTAATCCTGAAAACTATACTTCGGAACGCATTTTTGTAGATGCACGTGATGGAACTAAAATTCCCGTTTCTATCGTTTACCGAAAGGGATTTAAAAAAGACGGTTCTCAACCGTTGCTCCTCTATGGATATGGATCATACGGCAATTCTATCGATGCCTATTTCAGTTCTGCCCGGTTGAGTTTACTGGATCGTGGTTTCGCCTATGCCATTGCTCACATCAGAGGTGGTCAGGAAATGGGAAGGCACTGGTATGAAGATGGGAAACTATTAAAAAAGGTCAACACTTTCACCGATTTTATCGATTGTGGAGACTATTTGGTTAATCAGAATTACACCAGTTATGATGGTTTGTTTGCCATGGGCGGAAGTGCCGGAGGATTGCTTATGGGCGCTGTGGTCAATATGCGTCCCGAAATGTGGAAAGGAATTGTTGCAGCTGTGCCGTTTGTTGATGTGGTGACCACAATGATGGATGCTTCAATTCCGCTCACAACCGGCGAATACGACGAATGGGGAAATCCAAACGACAGTGCATACCACAGCTATATCCTGAGCTATTCTCCCTATGATAATGTTGAGGCCAAAGCCTATCCATCTATGCTGATCACCACGGGTCTTCATGATTCTCAGGTGCAATACTGGGAGCCAGCCAAATGGGTGGCCAAATTACGGGAGCTAAAAACCGACACGAATTTGGTGTTGCTCCATACAAATATGCAGACGGGCCATGGCGGAGCTTCAGGAAGATTTGAGCGACTTAAAGAAGTAGCGCTGGAATATGCCTATTTATTAAAATTATCGGGCAGAACGAATCAATAAAATTAGAAATCGATCTGTTCGATATTGATGATTTCGTCATATGATACGCGGAGTGGCGGAGAAGAATTAAGTTCTGAATGAACACGTGAAATGCGTTTTTTGTGTTCGATATAACTTGCAAAATAAATGGCTCTGTCTGTATCAGAGAGTTCTTCCCACAATACGCCAAAAACTTCTTTGCCCGAGCGCAACCGGATGCGACAGTGCCGGTTGAAATAAGTTTGAACGTCATCGTAATTCATAGCTGAGTCTTGATAGTCTATAGACAGCCAAAACCGCTCCACGTCCAATGAAATTCCCCTGATGTTATGAACAATTTGAAATCTTCGCTTATTGTGAGCTGACAATGAGCGTTCTTAATACTGCTTCGACTTCCCGAATGTATTCCCTTTTATCAAATTTTGGCGCAAAAACGAATCCCGAGATTGTAATAATTTCCCCACCTTCCTTGTTTGTGGTAGTAAATGACATGAAAGGCCCGCCCATGAAGTAATTCTCCGTTCTCCACAATCCCCGGTTCATGAATACATATTGATTGTTTATCATTTCCGCTTTAGAATCAGGCGGGTATCGGTATTCGGTCGTCATGTATGAATTGGGTTCTGGCCCTGGAACATATTGTTGAAGCACTGAATCGTGGCGGGCGAGAATTTCCGTCTGGGTAAATGCGGAATCACTTGTGTAGGGATATTTGTATATGAAAAAACCCTGAATAATTTCATGGGCCTCATTGCCAATATACTTCAACCGCTCGCGCTTAATCCAAAGAAAATCGTCTTCAGATTTGGCTATTTCGCAATCGAGGGGCATCCGGATGGAGATATCGAATTTCTCGCTGATGGTCTGCGTAATTTTCTCGTTGTAATTTCTCTGGTAGTTGGCTTTTAAGCGTTCTATTTCCGTTTTGTCAATTTGGATTGCGATTGCTTCAAATTCACTTCTCAGTTGCTGATAAAATGTTTCGACATCTGCTGCATTGGCAATATAGACCAATTGATGATTACTCCATTTATCGCGGGTTAGCTTAACGCCTTGATTGTCTATCACTTCGGGTCCGATATTGATTTGAACAATATTGCGGTGTTGTTTGAGCATATTGCTCATTTGGGGAGGTGTAAACTGCAAAAGTGAAAATCGAGGTTCGGCTTGGGGGAGATTTGGGACATAGGCTTCGAAAATGGTTCTCAAACTGTCACCCGGATCTCCCATCCACAAATTTTCACTCATCACAATCAGAACTTCTCCGGGACTTCCGGAATGACGCGGCAACCTTCGACCTTCTTCTCCGGGATCACAACTGAATAACATCAGAGGGGACAGGAGGAGGGCGAAGCTGCGTAAATTCATATTGTCGGCGGAATTTTAATTTTTTGTCCTGGTTTGAGGCGATCATAATTCAAACCAGAGTTGGCTTTTTTAATGTCGGTAACGCTAATTCCGGGATATTTGTTGGCGATATCCCAAAGCGTATCACCACTCTGAATGGTGTGGGTTATGAACTTCGTGTTTTCATCAATAACTGCACCGTTTTTTACTTTTTCGGTTACTAGAGGCGAAGCGGGTTTTTCGGAAGCAGTCGAATTCTGAACGGCGGTTTTACTCATTACAGTGAGTTTTTGTCCCGGATGAATATTGTTGTTTTTCAAATTGTTCCATTCTTTCAGTTCCGTCAGACCCACTTTGTGTTTTTGTGCGATAAGACCAAGTGATTCACCGCTCTTAACAATGTGTATGGTCTTCGACTCAGGTAATTTTTCGGCCACCAGAGGTGCAACCGCGTTTACAGGATAGAAATTGTCAAGGCTGTCTTCATTGGCGAGATATTGCCCAATGGCTGTTGATGGAAGGTAGACGACACGACATTTTTCCCTTTTAGGAATGATGTTGGTTTTAAAAGATGGATTGAGAAGCTGGACTGTTTCTAAGGGCGTTTCCGAGAAATACGCCACTTGTTCAAGGGTGGCCTGTCGGCAAATATGCACCGTATCCACTTCTGCGTATTGCATGACGGGTTGCACCGGATAAAGATTGTGCTCAGCTGCATAATTCATCACATAATTCACGGCGATAAATGCGGGCACATAACTTCTCGTTTCTTTTGGCAGGAAAGGGCTGATTGCCCAAAAATCTTTTTTTCCACCTGAACGTCTGATGGCTTTGTTTACATTACCGGGGCCGGAGTTGTATGCGGCCAAAACCAGATTCCAGTCGTTGTACATGCCATACAGGTATTTCATATAACGACAGGCAGCAACGGTTGACGCGTATGGGTCGCTGCGGTCATCTACGTAGGTGTCTACTTCGAGGCCGTACATCTTGCCGGTGTTATACATAAACTGCCACAGACCTGTAGCACCCATCCGTGATTTTGCGGAAGCATTCAAAGCCGACTCAACTACAGCCAGGTGTTTGAGCTCGAGGGGCATGTCAAACTGATCAAGTTTTTCTTCAAATAGGGGATAATACAAGGCTGCAAGCCCCAATACGCGTGATGTAACTCCTCTTTTGTTGGAGGCATACAGGTTGATAAAACCTTTCACATAATTGTTGTACTCGAGGCTGATGGGTGTCTGACTATTGAGATAAGCCATTCGGGCGGACATTACCGAATCTGAAAAAACAGGTATAAAATCAGCCGGGTAATTATATACATTCAGGCAATTGCTGTCGACCTGAAAATCCTGCCAATTTATAAGTTGGTTTTTCCACAAGCCATCGAGGGCAGCCAAAACCGGATCGTCCGGGTAAATTGTTGCAGCAACAATGGTGTCGGGTTCTATGACATCCACGAGCACTGATTCAGCCTCCTGGGCACAAATAGAAAGAGGGGATAGAACAACAGCGAAGCTGCTTAGGATAAGAAAAACGAACTTTAATCGCATTGCCTGTTAATTAAGGAGTTGAACCTGTCTACGCAACTTTTCATAAGAAGTTAGAGAGATCAACCAGAAAAATAGGCAAAATATTGCTAAGCCATCTCTCAATTTACACCACTTCTTTGAACGCGACTGTGTTCATTAAGTTGTGGGAGAACTGAAGGAGTTTTGCTTCGTCAAAGGCACCCGCCATAAACTGAGCTCCGAAAGGCAGACCGCTCTCAGTATGAGTAAACAGGGGGAGTGAAATGGCTGGTAATCCCGCCAGGTTGGCGTGTACGGTGAATATATCTTCCATGTACATTTTGATCGGATCTTTCATGTTGTCACCCAATCGAAATGCAGGTCCCGGCGTGGTGGGCGTTAGAATGAAATCGTATTCTTCGAGAATCCGGTCTGTTTTTTCTTTGAGAATCCGCCTTACTTTTTGACCCTTCGCGTAATAAGCGTCGTAATAGCCGGCACTCAAAACAAAAGTTCCCAGCATAATTCGTCTCTTTACCTCTTTTCCAAATCCCTCTGTTCGACTTTTCCGATAAGTGGAGTTGATGTCCGTGGCTTTTTCGCTTCTGAATCCGTAGTGAATTCCGTCGTAACGCGACAGGTTTGAAGAAGCTTCTGCTGTGGTAAGAATGTAATAAGCCGGAACGAGATATTTTAATTCTTCCAGATGAACTGGTTCGACGGTATGGCCTTGCGCACGGAGTTTTTCGATCAGGGCAAAATGATTTTCTCTTACATCATCATCTATCGCTTCATTCTCAACACATTCTTCGATATACCCAATGCGAAAGGGATTCACTTCTCCCTCAAAATTGGAAAGATCGCCGGACTCATGATGGCTTGAAGTTGAATCCATCACATCATTTCCGGAAATGACTTCAAGCACGAGCGCGCAATCATGCACGCTGTGAGCAAGAGGCCCTATTTGATCAAAAGACGAGGCAAAAGCGATGAGTCCATGACGACTAACCCTCCCATAGGTCGGTTTGATTCCCACGACTCCGCAAAACGAAGCAGGCTGGCGAATAGAACCACCCGTGTCACTTCCAAGAGCCACGAGGCAGCATCCGGCAGCAACTGCAGCAGCCGAACCACCGGATGAACCCCCGGGAACATGTTCGCTGTTAACTGGATTTTTTGTTGGTCCATAAGCCGAGTTTTCATTCGATCCTCCCATGGCAAATTCATCGCAGTTTACACGTCCGATGATAATGACATCTTCCGCCAACAATCTTTCCACGGCAGTGGCACTAAAAAGCGATTCAAAATTCTCCAAAATTTTTGATGCCGCTCCAAGCCGATGTCCTTTATAACAGATATTGTCTTTGATGGCGATGACCATACCGGCCAGTTTTCCCGCTGATCCATCTGCGATTTTCGACCCGACAACCAAAGCTTTTTCTTTTGCTTCTTCGGTGAAAACTTCACGGAAAATATTTAAATCCTGCGTTTCACCAATACGCCTGAGATAGTGTTCCACAAGGTCAGTGAGGTTAACAGTGCCGCTTCTCAAATCAGCTTGAACAGACTCAAGGGAATGGTATTCTTTCAAAATAGATTGCTCTGCTAAATTTATTTTTTGTCTTCCGGCCGGTTGGGATCGGTGTAGTCTTCTTTCGAAGCATCCTTAAACTCTTTAATTCCACGGCCAAGGCCTTTCATGAGTTCAGGAATTTTGCGACCACCAAAAAGCAGTAGTACGACCAGTACGATCAGAACAATTTGCCAGGGACCTACAAATAAAAAAATGGATGAAAGCATGTCGCTTTTAGTTTTTACAAAAGTAAGAAAAATCGAAGCATACGCATGGCTATTGCCGATATATCCACAGAGCCGGATCCTGCTTGGTGGTTCCGCTTTCGGATACCTTCCAGATTTCAAGGTGGGCTTCTGTTTTACCAGAAGATTCATCGGTAAGCACCACACCTATGGTTTGCTTACTTTCCACCTTTTGACCTTTGCTCACTGAAACCTCTTTCAGATTGGAATACACTGTGCGATACCCCCCGTGGTTGATAATCACATTCTGGCCAGCTCCTGGTATACTGAATACAGCAGAAACAGTTCCCTGAAAAATGGCACGCACCGCGGCACTGTTGCTCGTTGCAATGTCGATACCGTTGTTGGGAACCATAATACCAGCGAGAACGGGGTGGGGATTCTGACCAAATTTTGCTGTAATTACACCGCGTTCCACTGGCCAGGGAAGTTTTCCTTTATTGCTTTCGAAATTGGCTGACAGAGCCGCTGCCTCCGGTGTCAATGCAAATACCCCCGCATTTTCTTTTTTGGAAGCCCGGATTTCAGCTTCAATGATTTTCTGAATTTCCTTGTTGAGTTTTTCGCGTTGTTTTTCCTGCTCTTTCAATTTTTTAAGGAGAGATTTCTCTTCCTGCTGCAAGCCCGATACCGCAGTTTTCTGTGCCTGAACATCTTCTGCCAGTTCTTTTTTGACACTTTCTTCATTTTGAAGTAATTCATCCTTTTCGTTGATCACCGCGAGCAGACCGAGATTGAGTTCATTCAATTGAGCCTGTGTGGCAAGAATTTCTTTTGCCTGATTTTGTCTGAATCGGGCAATCTGTTGCAGATGTTTGATACGGCTGGTTGCCTGGTAGAAGTCTTTGGATGCAAAAATGAACATGAGTCGATCTTCAGCCCGGTTATTGCGCTGCGCGAAACGGATCATTTTTGCGTAGTTGTCTTTTAATGCTTTAAGCTCGTTTTCAAGCTTGGTAATTTCCGCTTTATTTTGTCTGATGCGCGAGTTGTACTGTGCGATTTCGCGTTGAAGCGATTTGATGAGATCTTCTCTAAGGCCGATCTTTCGGGTGAGCAGGGATAGTTCAGCTTCAACTTTGTTTCTGTTGTCGCGGGTTTCCTTCAGCAACTTGCTGGTAAGGCTGATTTCTTCAGAAATGCGGTCGCGTTCTTGTTGCAATTCAGCTTTGTCCTGAGCGGGAAGAGTTACCGCCGAAAGAATCATAAGCACAAGGAATACAGCAGTACTAAAGCGCTTTTGTATATTTTTCCGGAATCTTGAAAGGATAACTTTGGGCTTCATTTTTTTTAATACGGGTATATTCCAGATCAAACGTTGAGGTGCCTTCGGGGGTGGCCATTTCGATTTTTATCATCATAGGGAAGGCTATGCCGTCCACGGTCTCAAATCTACTGTAATATATTCTCAGCGCACGATTTAACAGGATGTCATCTATCAATATTTTTTCCACTTTAAAATCTCCGGGTCTGATGAAATATCTTTTTAATATCAAATCATCCTCGCTGTATTTCCGGGTTACTTTTTCGTATTTTTTTGCTTTGATCACTTCAGCAAAAAGGGTGTCAGTATCCGTTCTTGGATGTTTTAGGTCCACGGCTTTGCGCAATTTTCGTTTCGATTTAGTCTGAAGCACGTAATTAAGTCCATCCACAAAACTGGTGTATTTGTCTTCCGGATTAATCTCCACCGGATTGCCAATTAATAGATTTTCGAGAAATGAATAACCTGCCGCATAAGCCAGAAGGGTATCCATGACATCAATCCCTCCCAAAAAATACTGATTCTTTAGCTTGTCAAGAAATTTTACCGAATCCTGATCTATCACTACCCGGGCAGCTTCGATACCGAGCGCCGGGGTCACGCTCATCCAGATGGCACTGTCTTTGGCGATTCGCATGTTAACCTTAAACGATCCGCTTTGAAGCTCTGATGCGGCGTTTACTGTCAATTTACCGCTCAGAGAATTAAAATCAAAATTATTTGCGTCGACTAAATCGAGCAGCGAATTTGTGCTGATATTGATCAGTGGACTGCGCTCAATAACGCGTTTGGTTTTACAGGCTGTGGTACCTGCTATTAGGATCAACAAAAAGCAGAACTGGAAACAGCGCGATTTCGTCATTTATTTTTCTGCTTTCTCCCGGTTAATTTTCATTTCAATGGATGACGGATCGCCCCCAGCTGAAATCGCAGCTTCCCATTGAACAACAGCTTCGTCATTGCGGTTGACCTTGTGAAGCACATCTCCATAATGATCGAGTACAACAGGATCATTTCCTGCTCCATTTTTAATCGCCTGCTCAATCCAAAACAAAGCATTTTGAAAATTGCCGCGCATGTACAAAACCCATCCATAGGTATCCTGAAATGATGCCTGATCCGGGCGCAAGTCATTGGCTTTTTTGGCCATGTTTTCAGCTTTCTCCAATTTCTCATTACGGACGGAAAGATGGTACGCGTAATTGTTGAGAACTACGGCATTTGACGGATCATGTTTTAAGGCCGATTCATATGAAGTGTCCGACAATTCATGGTTTTCTGTTTCATGATAAGCGTCTCCAAGGGAAGCGTGGAATTGCGAAAGGAGGGCACTGTTATCAAAAACGAGATTTTTACCGGTAGTCAGAGATTCAATGGCTTCTTCGAATTTTTTCATCTGCAACAATCCAACCCCATGAAAAAGATAGAATGTTGGTTGCTGAGGAAATAACTCCATACCTTGTTCGCTTTCCTTTACCATCGATTCAAAATCACCAAGTTGGGAGTTTATGGTGAGAATCTGTTGCCAGATTGGAGGTCTGTTCGCATCCAACGCCACTGCCTGTCGGAATTTTGTCCGTGCTTTTTCGAAGTCTCCAAGGTTGTAGTATATATCGCCCTGAATCGCAAAAGCTTTGGCCTCATCCGGATGTGCTTTTTCCAGTTTTTCCCCAAGTAGGGTGATGATTTCCTGATTGCTTTTTATATCTTCTGATGATAGAAAATTGAGAAGGATATTCACTTTTACATCGATACTCAGATCATAACTTTCAAAAGCGCGACTTAGATAATCGTTGGCAGAAACCAGATCACCCTCTTTTCGTGAAATCTCATACAGAGAAAGCAATACGAGCCCATTTCCCGCATCAATATTGAGCATATCGAGGTAGATCTGTTTAGATTCAGCCTTTTTACCTGTTTGTTGAAGTATTTCAGCCTTCATGCCGTAATACCGTATTTCGCCAGGATTGTTTGTGATCAGCTTATCCACTTCTTTCAAGGCAGAAGCATTGTCTCCTTTCTCCATGTAGATGAGTTGGCGTTGCATGGAAAGTTCTTCATTGGGTCCGGTTTGAGCCTCCAGCTTGTCATACATCGCAAGCGCTTCATCATATCTCCCTTCCGAAGCCAGTAAACCTCCGAGGCTGAAATAAAATTCGAACCTTTCCGGGTGATTTGCGATAATTTCCTTTACCAGTTTTATGCTTTGATCAGTTTGACCCGTTTCAGCGTAAAGCTGAGCCAGAAATTGAGAATACCAGAGATTCTCCTTGTCATCAGCGACCACTGGCTTCATATAGTCAATGGCACGGCCAAGATTGCCTTCATCGGTGAAAATTTTGGCCAATTCAAAACGCACAGCATTGCTACTGGGATCAATGGCCAGCGCTTCGTTGAAAAGCTTCTTGGCTTCCTGAAAATTACCGAGAATCTTCGCCCGGGTGCCGTCAAAAAACAGCTCGGTAAATTTTCTTTCCGCACCTGGTGTCAGGGCATTCCGGGATTTATCAACTTTGGTTTGTGTTGCTGTTGTAGGGCGCTCTGCACACTGCCAAAAAAGCGAAACCGACAGCAGTAATATTGCCGGTAAACGCCACTTCATCAATCTAAAATGTTGCAGATTCTTCATCCCATCTCATTATAATCACCAATGCTCATTTGCCTGGCAACCGTATTTATTTTAGCGTGATGCCCTATCATACTCCGTTCCAGATATTGTCCGTTCAACTGCGTGTTATCCTGAATAATACTGTTGGAAATACAACAGTTGTTTACAAAGCATTTTGCTCCGATAGATACATAGGGACCAACTATCGAGGAAGAAATTACGGCACCTTCACCAATAAAACAAGGAGGAATGATCACACTGTTTTTAATTTGGACGAATGGATCAATTTTCGATTCCGGATATTTCCAATGAAGAATTCTTTCGTTTGTCTCTATTGTGGCCAGCGGATTTCCGCAATCCATCCATTCGGTTACCTCCCCGGGTACAAACCGCGTGCCCTTCTCAGTAAGTCGTCTTAAAGCATCCGGTAACTGATATTCCCCTCCACGCGTCACTTCATTATCAATGAGATATTTTATCTCGGCAGCGAGGTCTTCTCCCCGTTTGAAATAATAAATTCCGATCATCGCCAAATCACTGACAAATTCAGTGGGTTTTTCGATGAAATCGGTTATAATGCCATCTTCATTGAGCTTCACGACACCAAAGGCGGAAGGATCAGCAATTTTTTTTACCCACAACACCCCATCTGAATTTTCTTCCATTCGGAAATCTGCCCGGAAAAGGGTGTCTGCAAATGCCACGATCACCTTGCCCTTCAGCGCTTCTTTCGCACACCACACAGCATGTGCAGTTCCCAATGCCTCATCCTGATAAGCAATCCGGCCATTTGCGCCAAGTGCGTGAGCCACTTCCAGCAAATGCCTTTCCGTTTCCTCGCCAAAACGTCCGGTTACAAAAACCATTTCTTCTATTGGCTCGTGCAAAAGCGCGGCAATGTCTTCTACAAGGTGTTGTACGATGGGCGTTCCAGCAATGGGAATGAGCGGTTTTGGTGTTGTCAGGGTATGAGGCCTGAGGCGCTTGCCCATGCCAGCCATCGGGATTATAATATTCATGCTTTGTTATGCATTTTTTCCAGTGCTTCCAAAGCCACCACTTCCCCGAACTGTTTCAGAGAGTGACAGGACTTCCAGAAGCGTTGTATGTTCATATCGGGCCACCACCATTTGAGCGATTCTGTCTCCATCGTGAATGTGAACGATTTGATTGGACAAATTTACCAAT
>JBGTLS010000627.1:0-5237 GCA_041744015.1 Cryomorpha sp.
AATATAGTCCGGCCGCTCCAAGTGCTTGTCCCAAAATGGAGTAGTTTGCATTGGTAGTGGTAATTGCGGCTATCGATTGAGTACCGGGCTCGGGACCATCAGGCGTTTCAGGACCATCATCATCCGGGTCGCAGGATGTCAATACCATTGAAAATCCCGCTAAAAACAGGAAAGAAAATTTACATAGAGAAGTTCGCATACAAAATTGTTTGAGATCAAATTAATGCAATATTAAGATAAGTTTAGGAATTTGAAAGTGTCAAAAGTCAATTTCCCAATCAAATATTCCCCATTCTTATACGTTTCTGTCAGTGGTTCAAGGCGCTTTCGCGAATGACTTGCCAACACAAACCTGTTTGGATTTGGTGGGTTTATTCTTAACGTCGGGCAATTTTTTATGCTTATTGTACCATCAATATTGTAATCCTGCATGATCTTTAAAAGACATTACGCCTGCTTGTTTTTAAGCTTCCTTTACGTTGCTCCTGCTTCGATTTGCACCGCACAAACCCAGCCTTATGCCGATTTTTGGAATCAGGCTAAAACCATCAAAAAATCCGAAGGCAATTTCGAGAGAGGCCTGGAACACGGTGAATGGAAATATTACTATTCTGACGGCACATTAAAAGAGCGTTCGGAATATTTTTTGGGCAGACTCAATGGTGAAGTGATCACATATCATGAAAATGGAAAAGTGGCCACACAAGGCTATTTTCGGTGGGATGAGAAAGACAGTTTGCTCATTTCTTTCTATGCCTCGGGAAATCCAAAGGAAGAAGGTCATTTTGAAAAAGGGGAGAAAGTCGGATTGTGGAAATACTGGTATGCCGATTCCATTCCCATGCTGGAGGAGAAATACCTCGAAGATGGCAAATTAAGCATTTGGAATTTCTGGACTCCGAAAGGCGTTCAAACAGTGGCTAAAGGCGACGGCTCTATCACGGAATATTATGATAATGGAAATCTCCGCAACAGGGAGACATACTCCAATGGAAGGATGACAGGTAAAACAGAAACATGGTATCCCAACGGATCACAGCGCACGGAAGGATATTTTCAGGAAGGATTAAAAGAAAGTACCTGGCACTATTATTTCGAAAATGGTGCGATTTGGAAAATGAGCAACTTTCGACTGGATACATTAAATGGTCCATTTCTGGAAAATTTTAATTCCGGTAAGTTGTCTTTGGAAGGTGAATTTAAAGATGGACACAAAAGTGGCGATTGGACCTTCCACCGAAATGATGGCCACGCTGAAATGGCGGGCTCGTTTAAACAAGGTCTTCAAGATGGACTATGGACGTATTGGTACCCGGATGGTCAGGTGCAGCACACAGGTCATTGGCATAATGGAAATATGGAAGGTCATTGGAATTATTTTTATCCGGGTGGGGAAAAATGGAAATCGGGTCACTTTTCAGAAAATCGAAAAGATTCTACCTGGACCACATGGTTTGAATCCGGACAGAAATTGCAGGAGGGCAATTATGTTGATGGTTTGGAAGAGGGACTTTGGAAATCCTGGTACGCCACGGGAAAACCGAAAGACGAGGGATATTTTGAAAAAGGAAAAATCAGCGGTGCCTGGAAGGGTTGGTATCCAAATGGAAGCCCGAGCTATGCCGGGGCCTGGGTGAACGATCAAAAGCAGGGAAACTGGAAACACTGGAACGAAAACGGTCAACTCGAAGAAAATGCCTGGTATAAGGATGGCTCTTTAAACGGGCCTTATACCAAATATTCCAAACATGGCATTCCTGAGATGGAAGGCACCTATGCGAATGGAAAACCACATGGAAGCTGGATATACTTTTTCCCGGAAGGGGGTAAAATGCGGGAAGCTACATATCTCGATGGAAAACTCGAAGGCCTGAGTCAAACATATCACCGCTCAGGAGGCATTGCGGAATACAAAGAGTTTTACAAGAACAACAAACGCCATGGTATTTCCGAACAATTTTCTCCCAGAGGCAATCTGATCCAATCGGTGGAATATAACAATGGACAAAAAGTTAGGGTTGTAAAAGATAACCGCATAGGTGCTCAATAAATTCTGCGTGGAAATTCGGAAAATCTTCATTACATTTGTGCCAAGTTTCGGTTTAGAACATGAGAGGGGCCCTAGCCCCTCTTTTTATTGCCCGTCGATTGATCACAGAAAATACAGTCCGTCAGCTAATTGCTGAAAGAATAGAAGGTACTGAATACTACATCCTAAGTGTGGATATCAGGCCGGGAAATAATATTGTGGTGGAGCTGGAAAATAGTGGTCCTGTTTCCATCACAGATTGTGTGGCCATCAGCAGACAAATCGAGCACAACCTGGACAGGGAATCGGAAGATTTTTCACTTCAGGTGAGTTCACCGGGGCTGGACAAACCTTTGCGCGATTACAGGCAGTACATCAAGAACGTAGGTCGTGCATTAAAAGTAATGTTGGCAGACGGTGCAGAAACTGAGGGTGAATTGACAGCTGCTGACGAATCGGGAATTACCTTGCTTTCAGTTCGAAAAGAACGTGTGGAAGGCAAAAAGAAGAAAGAAATTATTACCGAAAATCTGGAACTTAAATATCCGGAAATTAAACAAGCTAAAATCAAAATAAACTTCAAATAACCAGACATGAGCAATACAAATTTGTTCGAATCATTCGCGGAGTTTAAAGAATTTAAAAACATCGACCGCGAAACGATGATGTGTATCCTGGAAGACGTTTTCCGCAATATGTTGATCAAAAAACATGGTACGGACGACAATTTCGATATTATCATCAACCCGGACGAAGGGGATCTCGAAATTTGGCGCAACCGGGAAATTGTCCCCGACGGGGAGGTGGAAGATGAAAACAAACAAATTTCCTATTCTGAAGCTATTAAAATTGAGCCCGACTTTGAAGTGGGCGAAGAAGCGACGGAAGAAATCCGACTGGAGCATTTTGGTCGACGTAGTATTCTGTCCATGCGTCAGAATCTGGTGTCGCGGATTATCGAACTTGAAAAAGACAGCCTCTACAAGAAATATAGTCAGCGTGTGGGTGAAATCATTACCGGTGAAGTGTATCAGGTATGGAAGCGCGAAATCCTATTGCTCGACGATGAAGGCAACGAATTAATTTTGCCAAAAGGTGAACAAATCCCGAGTGATTATTTCAAAAAGGGAGACGCTGTAAGGGCGGTTGTTGCCAAAGTCGAAATGCGTAACAACAATCCTGTAGTTATTCTTTCGCGCACAGCTCCGGAATTTTTGGAACGCCTGTTTGAAATGGAGGTGCCGGAAGTATTTGATGGTCTGATTACGATCAAAAAAATTGTACGCGTTCCTGGTGAACGTGCTAAAGTTGCAGTAGAGTCTTACGACGATCGTATTGATCCGGTTGGAGCCTGTGTGGGTATGAAAGGTTCACGTATTCACAGCATTGTACGTGAGTTGAAGAACGAAAATATTGATGTTATAAACTATACCAGCAATATTCAGTTACTTATCCAGCGTTCGTTGAGCCCTGCCAAGATTACCAATATTAAATTGAATGAAGCCACCGGCAAAGCAGAGGTTTTCCTCAAGCCCGATCAGGTCTCTTTGGCAATTGGAAAAGGAGGACACAACATTAAACTCGCGAGCAAACTGACTGGTTACGATCTCGATGTGTACCGCGAAACAGATGGCGACGATGAAGATGTCGATTTGGAAGAATTTGCAGACGAAATAGATAGCTGGATTATCGACGAGCTTAAAGCAGCTGGACTTGATACCGCCAGAAGCGTACTGGAATTGAAAAAAGAGGAATTGGTTTCACGCACCGATCTCGAAGAAGAAACAATAGAAGAAATTTTCAAAATACTACGCGAAGAACTCGAATAGTCCCCGCGTCAAGGTTATTTTTTAATTTCGCACAATAAGGAGCAAAAATTATATGCCAGGTAAATCAACACCAGTAAGACTAAGTAAGGCAGCGAAGGAATTCAATGTGGGAATTTCCACTTTGGCGGAATTCCTGTCTTCCAAAGGTTACGAAATTGAAAGTAATCCCAACTTCAAGATAGAAAACAACGCCTATGAGGTGCTTGTGGAGGAATTTCAGGATTCTAAAAAGTTGAAGGAAAAGTCTAAAATGATTGGGGTGTCTACGGGCAAACGCGAAACTGTAAGCCTTGGACGTGAAAAACCCGTGGAATCAAAGCCACGTGAAGACGATGACAGGGATGAAGTGCTGATCAAAAATGTTCAGGGTTCTGATGAGGGTACTTATAAGGCTACTGCCAAAAGTCCCGGTATCAATGTGGTGGGTAAGATAGACCTGGATAAAAACAAAAAACCTGCTCCGGCCGCTGCAAAGCCAGAGGTTGAAGAACCTGTTAAGCAGGAACCAGTTCAGGAGAAAAAACAGGAACCCAAAGTGAAAGCTCCGGAACCAGAAGTTGCTGCCAAACCGGCAGAAGCGGCTGAGACATCTACGGAGAAAAAGGAAACAAAGACACCTCCGGCTGAAAAAGAGCCAATAATTGAAAACCCTGTTGAAGAAGCTCCGATAGCAATAGAAAAGCTGAAGGTTCCTGAAATAGAAACGATAAAAACAAATTACAGCAAACTTGCGGGTCCAACGGTTGTGGGCAAAATAGAACTTCCTGAAAGAGCGAAGAAAAAGAGCAAGCCTGTAATGAGTACCAATCCTGAAACGGAAACGCAACAGGGTAAACGCAAACGCAAGCGACTTCCCCCAAAAGAAGAAGCGAGAAAAACGGCACAGGGGGCAACTCCCAGACCTGGCGACAATCGTCCGGGAAGCGGGGGCCAAAGCCGCCCAGGTGGCGGTGGGGGCGCTGGCGCCAATGCAGGCGCAAAAAGACCGCCTGCCAGAGGAGGCAATCAACGCCAGGAAGTAAGCCAGGAAGATATTGACAGAGAGTTGAAAGAAACCCTCGCGAAATTGAGTGGTGGTTCTAAATCGCGCTCTGCCAAAAATCGTCGTCTGAAAAGAGATGAACACGGCAGAAAGCTCGAAGAGCGGATGCAGCAGGAAGATCTGGATTCCAAGACGCTGCGACTCACGGAATTTGTTACCGTTTCCGACCTTGCCACACTGATGGGCGTTGCAGTTACCGAAGTTATTTCGGCCTGTATGTCTCTTGGTATTATGGCCTCGATCAATCAACGTTTGGATGCGGAGACAATTTCTATTGTGGTCGACGAATTTGGTTTCAATGTAGAATTTACCAGTGCCGAATTACAGGAATCTATTC
>JBGTLS010000628.1:0-10545 GCA_041744015.1 Cryomorpha sp.
AGCTCACTGACCGCAGGGAAGTAATTGGTCCAGCCTTAAATGATTGTTCGCACAGCGAATACAAAAGTTCTGTGATCTCAACCCCGCAATACGTCTCGGTGCACTCTGCGTAAAAAACAATGTTCGCTGCGCGAATACAAAAACTTACACAGAGAACACGGAGACATTCTAAGTGGTAGAGAACACAGAATTGGTCCAGTCTTAAATGATTGTTCGTGCAGCCAGTGTTAAATGTGATAAATATGCCAATAAAAAAACCCCTCCGTTATCCGAAGGGGCTTTCTAAAACTATGAAGTGGAAAGATTAGCGCGCCACCACCACTTTGAAAGTGCTGCTTGTCTTGTCATTAAACTGCAGGTTGAATACGTAACTTCCGTTTGTTACACCATTCATATCCACCTGGATCATATTGCTTCCGCTGAAATTCGCATTTTCAGATTTCACCAGGCGACCGGTGAGGTCGTAAATGTGAATCGTTGCGCTCGCCGCAGTTCCTGAATAAGGAATGGCGATGAAATCCCGGGTGGGGTTTGGATAAGGTGTGATATCCAGCTTTTCGGTGTTGGTTGTGTTTACACCTGTATGATTTGCCAGGCGCACGCCAAAGGCTGGAGCTGTATCCTCTCCAAAACCATTAAAGAAAATGGATTCTCCGGTAATCAATGGAAAGGAAGGCTGTTGGTTTTCAGCTTGCGTAAGGGTATAATCATATACAGATTCCGCATATGATAAGAATACAAGAGGAGTTGCCGAAACTGTACGTACACAAAAAAGATAGCGCACATTGTCTTCCAATATAACCGGATCAAAGAAACTAATGCTAACAGGAATCCCTTGATCGTCAGAATCGTAACCATACTCCCCTATGGCAATGGGATTATCCAAATCCAGTAGCAATGTAGAAGGAAGCGGGTCGATTACTTCAAATTCATCAAGCCATTCGTATAGACTAATATCCAAAATCTGATCTGATAGAACGTTTCCTGATCCCGCTTGGGTTGTAGCTGATACCACGATTCCATCAGCTCTCAACCGGCTTGCATTTGGATCTCTGAAATGAACGCATGGTTCAAGTACACCATCCCATCCAGTAGCACCGACGGTGAAATACTGCCCAACGACAGGTTCATTGGTTTCCGGATTCCATCGGGCATAACTGAACATATCATCTGTGATCGAAAAAGTGGAAGAGACCACATCATTGAAAATGAATTCATCCGGAACATCTGCGGCAACATGATATGTCAAACTATAAACACCTATATCGTAAGTGCTTTGTGCAAAAGTGGGAAGTGCGATGTATATTGAATCACCCATCTCCATATCGCCTCCTGAAGCTGTTTCATCATACAATATGGCATCGTTTAACATGATCGTTGCGCGGAGAGTAACTCCTGTTTGAAAAGCGGTTCCATTGTTGTAAACATATCCTCCCAGCGGGAGTGAAAATTCATCCTCATTTTGAAGGACGGCGGCCGGTCTTGCACCCCACTGCGGCCTTAAAACGTAAGGAGGTATTATGGCCATATTGTTCTCAAAAACTGGTCTGCCCAAATATCCAGTAACATTCCCGGCCAAAATTTCAGAACGAAGAAGGGCGCCGGTAGCATCCGAGATCATTACGACAGGTACTTCCACCAAATCCCCGGAAACTCCTGGGAGCATGCCGATGAAACCGGGAACATTGTTTACAACGATAACGGCAATGGCACCTGCCTCCGCAGCGTTAAATGCTTTGAGGCCAAACTCACATGTTCCACGATAGACCACCGCGATTTTACCGGCTATATCGGCCCCATTTACCAGGGATTCACAACCGAGACTATCTGCTGCTGTTCCGTCGTTAACGATCACCAATTCGCCTGTCACTGCGTTGTCTGCAATATTGAGGTCGGGCGTTAGGGACCATGTGGCTTGCTGAACCTGACCAGGAGCTAAATATACATTCGCAAGCGCTTCAGGTGTAAGCACCTGGAAAATATAGTCATTCTGGGAGAAACCTAAGGCTGTGTAGCTTAAGAATGCTAAGAGAAGTAAAGATTTTTTCATAGGACTGTTTGTTAAATGAGGGTAATCACGATCGCAAGCTATAAAAAAAATTTATAAACAGAATGTATTCCTGTGATGATTTGCTGTTTAAATTTTCAGAATTGAGCTTTGATCCAGGTAAACAGAAGAAAAAAAGCCCCTCCGAAATATTCGAAGGGGCTTTTCAATAAAGGCAATCAGGGTGTTTTAACGCGCCACCACCACTTTAAATGTGCTGCTGGTATTGTCGTTAAACTGCATATTGAATACGTAACTTCCGTTGGTTACACCATTCATATCCACCTGTATCATGTTGTTTCCGCTGTAATTCGCATTGACTGCTTTCACCAGTCTTCCGGTGAGGTCGTAAATGTGAATCGTCGCGCTCGCTGCTGTTCCGGAATAAGGAATAGCGATGAAGTCGCGGGTTGGGTTTGGATAAGGGGTGATATCGACTTTATCGAGGTTGTCTGTGTTTACCGTAATATCCACAAGCTCAATTGCGTGTCCGGCTGCTACATCTTCACCAAAACCCAGCAAGAAAAAATTAGTGGCGTTGAAAAGAGGCGTTAGAGGTTGAAGAAACACCTCCAATGTCGCAGTATAATCGACATTTGAAGGAGCGAATGCCAGGTTCACATCGGGGCTGGTGGTGGTTACGCAAAACAAATAACGCACATTGTCTTCCAAAACCACTGGTACTTCAAAAGGGATATAGATTACTTGTCCTTGTTGATCTTCTGAGGTAAATGCAAACTCTCCAAATGCCGCGGGGTCATCAACAGACTCAAGCAGCAAAGCGATTGGGATAGGATCGGAATTCGTGTTTTCAAATTCATCTCTCCATTCGTACAAATGGGCTTCCAATATTTGGTCTGATAATACGTCTGCTGCAGTGGCCGGAGTAGCAGCTGTGTAAATGCCATCGGCACGAAGGCGGCTTGCATTTGCGTCGCGAAAATGCACACAAGGTTGAAGAAATCCATTAAATGCAGCTGCCCGTGTAAATCTGGTGGGTTCAATCATCTCCGTTGCCGGATTAACCGGATGATAGGAGAATATCTCTGAAGTAATGGTAAACCTCGATATCACAGGTACATTGTTAATTGGAAATTCATCTTCCAAATCTGAATCGACGGTATAGGTCAGAACATATCCACCCATGGCATACGATTCCTGCGAAAATACCGGCAGGGCTATAAATATTTCTTCACCACTCTCGATTTCGAGTCCGGTAACGGTCTCGTTGTAAAGTACATCATCTCCAAACATGATTGTCGCTGTCAAAGAAACTCCCGTTTGAAAAGCATTTCCAACATTACGGACATACGATCCAACGGGTAAAGTAAAGCTCTCTGGACCATCAATGATGGATGAAGGTTTTGCAGCCCAATCGGGTCGAATAACATCTCCGGGACGCATGGCGAGATCGTTGTCGAAAACCTCTACAAAACCCAGATACGCCGTAACATTTCCGTCCAAAATATCCTCCCGGAGTAATTCACCAGTGGCGCGATCTGTCATGGCAGCCGGTATGTCTACTTGCTGGCCCGCTGTGGCTGCAGTTCCTGCAGCTATAGGAGCTTCTCCCGCATTGTGGTTTACAAATAAAATGGCAATGGCACCAGCCTCCCATGCATTCTGTGCTTTGTCGGCAAATGGGCAAGAACCTCTCCAAATTACAGCTATCTTACCATCGACATCAGCTGCATTTGAAAGGGTACCGCAACCTAACGAATCGGGTTCACCATTTGGTCCGGCACCGAGCGCAAAAACAAGTTCGCCGGTTACAGCATTCTCCGGCACTGCCAAATCCGGCATAGCACTCCATCCGTTGGCACTGGTGCTATGCACGAGCGGATAAAGACCAGCGACAGGAGGCGGGGTTAATACGTCAAATACGACAGTTTGGGAAAAACCAAATACTGTGGTAAGAGAGAAAAGAGTTAAGAGTAAAGATTTTTTCATAGGACTTTAAATTAGAATTAAGAAGGTGTGAAGCTAATAAATTTATTGGCGAGAGAAAAGCGAAAAGGTTGCGACGGTTAGATTTTGGAGACTGGAAAGATTCTGGAACGAACCACAGCAGTGAATTTAGGTTATGAATCAAATTGATATAGGAATATGCTGCGGCTGTTAAAAAATTTCAAGGAATGTTATCTGATTAAACAACCCGATACTTCTGTAAAATCCCATTCCAATCCCAGATGAAAGTTTCGAGGGCGTCTTTCAAGCGTTGGATGAAAATGGGATTGGGTGCATCGAGATTTTTGAAATAAGATTCCTGATATTGGTTCAATCCGTACCGGCAAAATAATGTTTTTGCCATGGCGGTCGGCACATTCTTGCTGGGATGGTTTTTGCGCGCCATGAGTTTCCTGGTGTCTCCCACCATTTGTGCGAGCTCCATTTTATCCAGGTCGTACACCGCGGCAAATTTTTCCAGAATGTATTCGGTGATGCGCTTGTCCTGCCGCGGTTCAAAATGCATGGGGATATCCTGAAGGTTTCCCGCAAGAATCACCAGGGTGAAGGCCCCGATGCTGTCCTGCCCAATCTGCGGGCGGGTGGTAAATTCGGGTGAGTCGTTGATAAGCCCTGCCAAATCGTCAAAACCAGCATCTATGAGCGACTGAATGGCATTGACAAAAATATTTGCAACCTGCTCTTCGGTAAGTTTTTTCTTTCCGAACAATGTCAGCATAGGGCGGGGGAAATTAATTTGGGGTTGAATGTCCAAAAATAAAGAGAATACCGGGCACACCTGAAATTTTGATTTTCTAATTTCCAACAAAGTTTTCAACCCCGATGAATGGGATTTAGGTTGCCGGGTTAACCTATTCAAATCTTACCTTTGCGGTGAAATATCTCCGGTTGAAAACATCCAAATTAGCCTCCACACTTACTTTCAAATGTCCGCGCTGCCACAAAGGAAATCTCTTCGTTTCGAAAAGCACTTACACGCGCGGATTTGCAGCCATGCACAAAAATTGTCCCCAATGCAATCAGAATTTTGAACCCGAGCCGGGATTTTATTTCGGGGCGGCTTATGTGAGTTATGGACTAACGGTGGCACTCTGGATTGCACTTTTCGTCGCGCTGTTTTCCTTTGATGCCTGGGGCATTATAACCTTTTCCTTTACAGAAGACCCGCTTTTTCTAATGGGTTGGGGTATCGGACTGCTCATCGTGTTGCTTCCGTTTATTTATCGGCTATCACGGTCTATATGGATTCATATGTTTGTGCGGTAGAGACAAGGCATGCTGTAGAGACAAGGCATGCCTTGTCTCTACGGCTAATGAAACGACTGCAAATCATTCAACCTTTTGTACGTTCCACCGAGGGCCATCAGGGTGGCATGATCCCCCTGTTCGGAAATTTTGCCATTTTCCACCACCACGATGAGGTCCGCGTGTTGGATGGTTGAGAGGCGGTGGGCGATAACAAGGGAAGTGCGGTTTTCCATGAGCTTGTTGATGGCGTCCTGAACGAGTCGCTCCGATTCGGTGTCCAGCGCAGAGGTGGCTTCATCGAGGATCAGGAAATCCGGATCTTTCAATACCGCACGGGCAATGCTAATGCGTTGCTTCTGTCCACCGCTGAGCTTGTTTCCGCCGTCGCCAACAGAGGTGCGAAATCCATTTTCGAGCTCAATTATAAAATCATGGGCATTGGCAATTTTCGCGGCAGCGATCACCTCCTCATCGCTCGCTTCGGGTCGCGACAGGCGAATGTTGTTGGCCACCGTGTCGTTGAACAAAATGGATTCCTGGGAAACCACCCCGAAAAAAGATCGCAGTCGGGCAAGCGAAAGATTTCGGATGTCAATATTATCGATGCTGATTCTCCCCGCTGTCACATCGTAAAACCGCGGTACCAGATTGGCGAGCGTGCTTTTTCCGCCGCCCGAAGGACCCACAATTGCAATTTTCTGTCCTTTTTTTATTTCGAGGTTAATGCCCGATATCACTTCTTTGTCGCCATATCGAAAATGGATATTTTCAAACTTCAGGCTGTTTTGAAAGTGCGGTAATTCCTGCGGATTTTCCGGTTCGGTGATTTTTTCTTCCGCATCCAGTACGGAATTGATTCGCTCCACAGAAGCGATGCCTTTCTGAATTTTAAAATACGCCTGACTGAAAGATTTGGCCGGTGCGATGATCTGTGAGAAGATGACAATAAACGTGATAAAAAAGGCTCCGGTAAAACCTTCTGATTGTGCCCCGAGCACCAACAATCCCCCGAAATAGATCAGTATGGCCAGCGTGATGGCACTGAGAACTTCCGTGAGCGGACTGCCCAGATACTGTCTGCGGTAAAGCCGGATCATGAGCCGGTGGTAGGCATTGTTGGTGTCTGCAAAACGTTTCTGAGTCGCATTCTGGGCATTGAATGCCTGTATGATGCGCAGGCCTCCCAGGGTTTCTTCAAAAACCGAAAGCACTTCCCCGAGTTTCGACTGCCCGCGGTTTGAAGCGCCTTTCAGTGATTTCCCGATCATTGAAATAAAAACGCCACTGACCGGAAGCAGGATGAGCACAAAAATGGTGAGTTCCCAACTGATAAAAAGCATGGCCCCGAGGTAGGCGATGATCAGGATGGGGTCGCGAAAAACCATTTCGATCGAAGAAATGATCGAGTTTTCAACCTCTGTGACGTCGCTGGATGCGCGGGAAATGATATCACCCTTGCGCTCGTCGCTGTAATATCCGAGGTGAAGGGCCAGGATTTTCCGGTGCATGCTTTCGCGTAAGTCGCGCACCACGCCAATGCGAATAGGGGCGACGAAATAGAGCGTAAAGTAACCCGTCACATTTTTCAACAGGAATATGATCACGATGAAAAAACAGAAGTAAACCAAAGCCTGAGCTGCACCGTTTTCAACGATAAAGAGGCTGAACTGATAATTGATGTACGTCAGCATATCCGATGAACTCAGGCTGAATTCGGGTGCGACTTCCGGTAAAATGATTTGTTCCGGGGCAAACAAGATGGTGAGAAAGGGCGCCACCATGGTGAGCGAAAACAGGGAAAAAATCGTAGAGAGCACATTGAAAAAAATATTGCCTGCTACCTCGGACTTGTAGTTTCGGAGAAGTTTTAGAATCTGTATGAAACTTTTCATTGGGTTACCATTTACAAGCCCAAATAGTTAAACGGCGTAATGTTTTTCAGTTCTTTTTTTACAGAATCTTCGATATTCAGTGTTTCGATAAATCGGTGAAGCGATTCCTTGTTGATTTCTTCATTCGTCCGGGTCAGGTCGCGGAGGGCTTCGTAGGGTTTTGGATATCCTTCCCTTCTCAGAACGGTCTGAATGGCTTCGGCCACCACACTCCAGTTCTGGTCGAGGTCCGCCCGAAGGGCCTCCTCGTTGAGCATAAGTTTTCCCATGCCTTTTTCGAGCGAGGCGAGCGCAATAAGTCCATGGCCCAGGGGTACGCCGATATTGCGAAGCACAGTGCTGTCGGTAAGGTCGCGCTGAAGACGGGAAATAGGCAATTTTGCCGAAAGGTGCTCCAGCAGGGCATTGGCGATACCAAAATTCCCTTCCGCATTTTCAAAATCGATGGGATTTACCTTGTGGGGCATGGCCGAAGAACCAACTTCACCGGCTTTGATGGCCTGCTTGAAGTAATTGATCGACACATAGGTCCAAATGTCCCGGCAGAAATCGATGAGAATGGTATTAATCCGTTTGAGGGCGTCAAACCGCGCAGCCAGTTGGTCGTAGTGTTCGATTTGTGTAGTGGTTTGCTGTCGATCGATTCCGAGTTTGTCTTTCAAAAAATCATTTGCAAAACCTTTCCAGTCGGTTTCGGGATAAGCGATGTAGTGCGCGTTGAGATTGCCCGTGGCTCCCCCAAATTTTCCGGAAACGGGAATGGAATCAAAACTGCGCATCTGAATGTCGAGCCTTTCGGCAAAAACCTGAATCTCCTTGCCGAGGCGGGTGGGGGAGGCGGGCTGCCCGTGGGTGCGCGCGAGCATGGGAATGTCTTTCCATACTGTTGACATCGCCTGCAATTTGGTCAGCAGCTTTTGTAACAAGGGCATGTAGACTTCGTCAAAACAGGCTTTGATCGAAAGTGGAACAGCCGTATTGTTGATGTCCTGCGAAGTCAGCCCGAAATGCACGAATTCTTCGTACTGTTCCAGCCCGAGATCTTTGAGTTTTTCTTTGATCAGGTATTCCACGGCTTTTACGTCGTGGTTGGTGATTTTTTCAAATGCTTTGATATCGTGGGCGTCATTTTCAGAAAAATCGCCGTAGAGTTTTCGCAGACCGGTTTTGGCCTCAGCCGATACGCCTTTGAGTTGTGGCAGGGGCAGTTCGCAAAGGGCGATGAAATACTCCACTTCCACCTGCACGCGGTAGCGCATCAGGGCGTATTCCGAAAAGTAGGGGATAAGGGAAGCAGTTTTTGAAGCATATCGGCCGTCGATCGGCGAAATGGCAGTAATGCTCATTTTTTTGCGGAGTGAAATAAGTTGCGAAAATCCGCATTTTTTGGGAAAGAAAAAAAGATATGGTCGTCGGGCTCGCGAAGAAAGAAAAGAAATGTCCTAAGTTCGACATCTCATTCTCAAAATCAACCTATCTTCAAACTAAGCACGAGCGTTCTCACCCAATAGAGGGAGGTAATCAACAAATCAACACATCTTCAAATCAACTAATCAACAGTCAATCATAGATTATCCCATACCGGGATATAATGTAAGATTTTTGTAAGTTTGTTTGATATATGAGAATTATTGCCTTTCGGGCTTTAAGAGAATTTTTTGAAAAGCCTGAATATTCAAATTCCGAAGTGTCTCTGAGAGCATGGTATCACGATGCCAAAGCAGCGGCATGGAAAAATTCCAATGAGTTGAAACAGCAATATAAAAGTGCAAGTATCATTGGAGAAGGAAGAATAGTCTTCAATATAAAAGGCAACGATTACAGGTTGGTGGTCGCGATTGATTATGAATTTCAGGTGATTTTCATAAGGTTTGTCGGAACGCACAAACAATATGACCATATTGACGCAAAAACAATTTGATTATGGATATTCGACCCATTAAAACAGAGCAGGATTACATGACTGCAGTAAGCAGAATTGAGAAATTATGGGGATCAAAGAAAGACACCCCGGAAGGGGATGAATTAGATTTGTTGGTGACCCTGGTTGAATCCTATGAAATAAAACATTATCCTATTGTACCACCTGATCCCATTGATGCGATTAAATTTCGCATGGAACAAATGGGAATGACCAAAGCGGATATGATTCCGTATCTCGGTAGCCAAAGCAGGGTGAGTGAGATTCTCAATAGAAAAAGAGGGTTGACTTTGGGTATGATAAAATCGCTCTATAAAGGTTTAAATATACCAGCAGAGATTTTGTTGGCTTAAATACCAAATTATATAGGGCAATACACTGCTTACAATGCAAGGCAGCGTGTTAGTGGATCAGTCTGATTCGCCCATGCGGTGAGATAGAACATAGTTACCTAAATTCACACAGAAAATACATTGGCCATGGATATTGCCCTCGCGATTTTAGCCGGAATTCTGGTCCTGTCGGGCCTTCTGGGATCAATTTTGCCCTTTTTGCCCGGACCTCCACTCAGCTGGCTGGGTCTGCTCACCATTCATTTTACAACGTACGAAACGTATTCGACCACTTTCCTTGCGGTTACTTTTGGGGTGATGGTGATCATTACCCTGCTCGATTATTTTATCCCCATCTGGGGCACGAAGAGATTTGGGGGGTCCAGAGCCGGAGTTCTGGGTTCTACAATCGGTCTGATCGTGGGCTTGTTTTTCGGTCCCGTGGGGATCATCGCCGGACCATTTATCGGTGCCTTTCTCGGCGAATATTTTGTCAACAGGTCGGAATACCGGGTTGCGATGCGGAGCGCTACCGGAGCCTTTATCGGATTTTTGCTGGGCACGGGTCTGAAGCTTGCCTTCAGCGGGATGGCGATCTACTATTTCGTGAAAGCCCTTTTTTAGCGCAGGCTGTAAGGCTTCCAGGGCATTTCGTTCAGGGTCACTGACAGGTTTTCCTGAAATACTTCAAGTTTTTCTGGCACACCAAAACGCGCTTTGACCTGGTGTTTTTTGCCTTCCTGATTGAGCATGGTGATGGTGGATGGCAAATCGGTGACGTAGGGATCATCATAGGCAGTGTCCAGATCAAAAAAATCAATCTTTTCAGCTGAATCAAATATCCGTTCGATTTTTTCCTGCGAAAACCGGGTGGCGTAAAGTCCCAGTTTTTCTGAAAAATTCAGCCCTTCGTACACCGCGAATCCACTGCGGTAAACTTTGATTTTATAAACCGGACACCGGCCAAAACACGGCGTTTTTTCAAATGCGATGATCAGGCTGTCGGCGGGATTTTTTGGTTCATCAGCTACAACGACCACCACGGTGTCGGGGGGAGTCGGAGTTTCTGGTGTGGCAACAGTGTCGCTGCCAGTTTTGCAGGAAACTGCCAAAAAAAGCACAAGGGATATTATCGAA
>JBGTLS010000629.1:0-2316 GCA_041744015.1 Cryomorpha sp.
ATGGCAACACCAAAAGATTCTAAAATAGATTTACCCTGATATTCGTGGATGTTCATGTCGGTTTTTTTAGTTGCGCAAATGTAACCTTCAAGGCCGGGTTATCAAAACCCGATGAAGGCTAATATTCCTAAAAAGTCCTACTGGTCTCGAAATGGTTTGAAAGAAGAAACCCGGTTATATTTGCACCCGTTGAAAGACCTGCAATATACCACCGATATGATACCGCTGAATGCAGAAATGCATTCAGCTATGCACAGGTTTCGACAGGAAGGAAATACTATCCCTGTACTGATGCTTCACGGGAGCCTGGAAGACGGCCGCATCTTTTTTTCCAGAAAGGGACACGGCCTCGCTCCTTTCCTGGCCAAAAAAGGATTTGATGTATTTGTACCCGATATGGCCGGAAAGGGTGAGAGTTTACCGCCTGTCCAACGGAATTTTTCACACACCCAGACGGATGTGATTCTCCGCGATATTCCACTTTATCTGGCTCACATACGTGAAATTTATGGTCGTGAGATGCCCATCCGCCTTGTCGCACATTCCTGGGGCGGGGTGATGTTGATGGCCTGTTATGCGCGCCATGGCAGTGATTCAAACATTGGCCCTTCCGTTTTTTTTGGTACCAAAAGACGCATTGGGGTTTTCAGCCTTCGACGGCTTTTTATGGTGGATATGATGTGGACCCTTGCCGGGGAAATAAGCAGCCGCAGTCTGGGTTACCTTCCGGCAAAAGGCATGGGCATGGGCAGTGAAAACGAGCCGGTCAAACTCTACCGCGAGGTGAACAGATGGGTATACAGCCGGCGCTGGACGGACCCGGTAGATGGATTTGATTACTCAGCGACACTCAAAACAATGGACTTGCCTCCGGTGTTGTATTTCGCAGGTATTAACGACAAAGTCCTGGGTCACCCCCTCGATGTGGAGCGGTTTATGAATGAAACCGGTGGTGATCAGGCACAATTTGTGCTATTGAGCAAAAACAATGGAAATCTCGCAGATTATGGGCATATCGATATGCTCACCGCGAAAACCTGTCCGGAAGATCATTTTATCCAGGCTGCCAATTGGTTGAAAAATGGAACTTTAACATAAATTTGCCGCAAGAATAACTTTCAGGTGTTTCATCCGTCTCACCATCAATTTACTGAATGAAACACATTTTCACCCTCCTCTTATTCTTGATGCCACTTTGCCTCCTTGCCGGTGGTGTGAAGGGCCGGATCATCGATCAGGATGGAAAACCCCTCGCATTCACCACCATTTTCATCAAGGAAACAGGATCGGGAAGCATCACAAATGAAAACGGGTTTTATGAAATTCGTCTGGCCCCTGGTGCATACAGTCTCACTTTCCATCACCTCGGATATCAGACCCAAAGCCTCATCCTGAGCATAGACGATGACATGGTGACCCACGATGTGGTGATGCTCAAACAGGCCTACCTGCTGAGCGAAGCCGAAATAAAAGCCGGAAAGGAAGACCCTGCCTATACAATTATGCGGAAGGCTATCGC
This sequence comes from Cryomorpha sp., assembly GCA_041744015.1. Classification (GTDB taxonomy): domain Bacteria; phylum Bacteroidota; class Bacteroidia; order Flavobacteriales_D; family Cryomorphaceae; genus JBBQZU01. The sequence goes on from JBGTLS010000629.1 coordinate 1,520, forward strand.
CAAAAGCAGTTACCACCGGCAACAACTCGACGGTTACACCTGCGAAGTTTACGTAAAAGGCGGCGGACGACTCGTGGATGCACCGGGAATTATCAGGCGACAGCTTGAGAAGGAAGGCATGGATACCTCAGCCACATTCGTAACCGAATCAGTATCTAAAATCACGTATTCCCGACCTGCAAAATATGTTGAAGAAGTGATCAGCATTCGCTCGAATGGAGACATGCGCAATTCCAATCCCATGAGTTATATTAATGGCTCGTTCTACAATCCCACCGTTGCCGGCCTTGTTTCTCCGCTTTCGCCAAAAGCTTTCGCATATTACAAGTTTCGCTACATCACGACTTTTCAGGAGCAGGGATATCAGGTGATCAAAATCCAGGTAATACCCCGAAGCCGCGGTGAAGAAGTGGTGACCGGAATGCTGTACATCGTGGAAAATCTTTGGGCCATTCACAGTTTCGATTTCAGAATCAATACGCAGGGCATTGAAATCGACGCCATGCAGGTGTTCGCGCCCGTGGCGGAATCGGTGTGGATGCCGGTATCGCACAAATACGACGGTCGCGGAAAAATTTTCGGGGTGAGTTTCGAATTCGGGTATCTCGCAGCCGTGTCGAAATACGATGTGCAGATCAATCCCGACCTGAGCAATACGTTTACCGTAATCGATGAAAATATTGAAAAGGACCTGATAGCTGAGCGGAAAGAAAAACCCGCAGGAATTGGTGGAATCGAGGAAGTGCTCTCCGATTCTGAAAGACGGCTTCTCGAAGGTGAGGAAGTAACCAGAAAGG
>JBGTLS010000630.1:0-7620 GCA_041744015.1 Cryomorpha sp.
TTTCAAACGCCCGAACTACATCGGCAAATTCGACATGCTCACTGAAGGCATCATCACCAAAGAAGAGCGCAATCGTTTTATCGGCCTAGCTGAAAAACTAACCTCACTCAGCGCGGCGGAAATCAATGACCTCACCGTTGAAATGCCTTTCGACCAGGTACTGGAAAACAAACCAAACCAAAAAGGAATTTTCTAATGATCATAAGCGAAAAATCACCCGCATTAAAAAGAGCGGAATTCCGAAAAGCACTCAAATCGGGTAAGCTCCTGCAATTTCCGGGAGCTTACAATCCGATGGTGGCAATGCTGATTCAGCAAACCGGATTTGACGGTGTATATGTTTCCGGCGCCGTGATGGCAAACAGCCTTGGACTGCCCGACATCGGCATGACCACTTTGACGGAAGTCGCACAAACGGCCTCTTCCATCGCCCGTGTGACCGACCTGCCCGCCATCATGGATATCGACACCGGATTTGGAGAGACCATGAGCGTGGCCCGGACCATCAAAGAATTGATTTACCTCGGAATGGCAGGCTGCCATATCGAAGATCAGGTCAATCCCAAACGATGTGGTCACCTGGACAACAAAGAACTCGTGAGCACTGCCGACATGGTTAAAAAAGTGAAAGCTGCGGCTGACGCCAAAACCGACCCAAACTTTGTGCTCATTGCCCGTACAGACGCCCGTGGTGTGGAAGGCCTCGACAAAGCCATCGACCGCGCAAAGGCCTATGTGGACGCTGGTGCCGACATGATCTTCCCCGAAGCCATGGGCAACGAGAGCGAATTCGAAGCTTTTCGCAAAGCCATCCATGTGCCCCTGCTTGCAAATATGACGGAATTTGGAAAATCAAAACTTCTCACGAAAAGCGAACTCGAAGGACTCGGATACAACCTTGTGATTTATCCAGTTACTACTCAGCGCCTGGCCATGTACGCTGTGGAACAGGGGCTGAATGCCATCAAAAAAGATGGTACCCAGGAATCAATGCTGGATAAAATGCAGACGCGCAGTCGGCTTTATGAAGTACTGGGTTATGAGGATTACAATACATTCGATAGCAGTTTGTACAACTTTAAGTTGGGAGAGAAGCAGTAATAGGAGAAAGTTTAAGGAATTGCTTTACAAATCATGCAATTAACATGCGAAAGGAAGAAAAATGAGGTAGTTTTACCTTGATAATTGGAATTTTAAGTTCCAAATAACGAGGATGATTCAAGGAAAATACATCGGTGATCTGCAGGAATCGGTTACTTATTTCCCTGTTATAGGGCTTGTTGGGCCACGGCAGGTAGCCAAAAACACTTAATGAAAGAGATCATTACCGCTCTTGACAAACCAGCAGTTTACCCCGATCTCAAAAAACCATCTGATTTTCAAAAACTCAATGAAGTTGAGCACTTTTTCGCAAAGCGTCAGTCTTCATGTCTTGTATTTGTCGAAATTCAAAGTTGTCCTGAATTGTTTTCACTCATTTGGGCTTCGGTTGATTATCACGGTATGCGTTTTGTATCATTTTCTCAGTGAAATATTGACGGAGTTATCATTCAAGGGAACGTAAGCAATTGCGCGCATTTTAGGATGTAAACCAGACCGTAAAAACACTAGATGATCGACCATTTTACTTAATTTATGCACGAAATATGCTTTCTAAATTGTTTTTGTTCGCTCTTTTATTGACTTTGCCTTTCCACGCCATGAGTCAGATGTGGTCTAATCCTACGGTCAAAATCGAAAACATACCAACCGGTTGTATCACCAAACTCTATAAAGAAACAGATGGTATTCTTCAGGTCCATGAGATAGCAAATGATGATTCTTTTATGCACACGCTAAATTTAGATGGAATTGATAGTTTTCATGTATTAGAGTTGGTTGAAGACAACGACACAATGAAAATATATTTTAAGTTACTGGATTACGATGTCGTGCCAACAATGGGAAAATGGAATGATCCGGAATACTTGAATTTAATCTTTGAGGATATATACTTTAAACAAGGCTGCTATTTTCTTAATCTCATTCCTTACGCGAACTTAATACTTTATGATTTATCGGACAGAAAGATCGCGTTGCATTACGATGCCATATCCTTAAACATAAAGATGCAGGATATTTTGAGTAATCCGATAAGCTGCGAATCAGGTGCTGAAGAATTTACTTATGCTCTCAATAAAGTTGCCTTACCCAAATCCATTGTTTTTCAATGTGCAGCGCTCACTGAGAATCGAAAAGATTCTCAAAGTTGCTTTGAAGAATTTTATCGGGGTTACTCCTTTTCCATGGGGAACATTCCTGAACATGATGATAGCACACAGGAACCTTTTTCAAAAATGGTCCATGGCATGAATCCGGATGAAAGAGAGAATCTGGTTCTGTTTTTGCCGCATAATAAATCATTTCGTGGTCAGTCATTTCAGATAAAGCGACATGGACGCTCGGGAGAACAAATGATTTTGACGTTTGAGGATGGTGATTATAAGAATGCCGAAAATTTGAAAATCAATAATTTTAGATTTGTAGAAGGAAAATTTTCGTGCGATGCAAAGTGTTGGTCAAAAGGGTTGGAACTCTCTGGAGACACCATTTTAATCAGTTTTGACCATCTGATCAATAATAATATGCACTAAAGTCTTTGAAGAAAGGTTTAATCATAAAAAGGCCCACCGGAGATAATTATAGAAGATCAGTGTTTACATGTTGGTGTGAAATTAAATTGAGAAGAATATGCCCAACCCTTTTGATCTGAACGCAGCACTGAGCCTCTCAGTTGATCGGTTTCTGATGAAGTCAAAATTGAAATGGTTTCATGAACTCACGGTATTATCGGTTTTCTTCAGCCTCAGCGCTGTTTCATTGGCCCAACCGGGAAAACCACTGGCAGTGGCTATTTCGACACATGAAAAAATATTTGAAAATGAAAAAAAGTCAGATGACTATGAAATTGCTGTGTATTCTTTCAATAATTTAAGTGAATATGAAGCACTTCAAAATTTTCAATCTACAACTCCGAAGATATATTGGCAAAGAGATAGATATGGAATTTTTGATGATGTGATGGTTTACCTTGTTAGTCTCGAATTTCCGGGTGGTCCAAGGAAATACCTTGAAAAAGGTTCATTTATCGAAGTTTCTTTTAGGGATACAACAAATATGAATGATGGATCATCTGCTGAAATTATGAGAATTTATATACGCCTAACCAGTCATCCAAGGTGGGATTACCAGATACAAATGATGCATTTAGACAGTTTTTATAACGGAGATTTTTTTTACGACATGTGTCATTCGAATACATACCCTTCTTGTGTAGATGGAGATGATGGTTCAATCCCATTTCCACAACTCTACAATGAAAAGGGAAACCTCAGGTGGTCTGACCATCAGGAATTGAACTTGTCCTGTATTGAAGATTATCGAATTGAAGAAGGTTCAATTCTTGAAGTCATTGAAAATACGAATTGTGAAGATTAGAAATACGCTGATTTACAGCAGTAGATTAATCATCAAAATTCAACCTAAAACATCCCCAAACTTCCGCCAGTTCACAACCTTCACTCCACTCGAAAAAGAAAATTCTTCCACGCCTCCGTAAAGGATCCATGATTTCTGAGCTCCGGAAAGTTTCATGAATGGAATTAAATTTTTTGAAAATTGTTCCTGCCAGGTCATACCGGATTTGATTTCAACAGGCATTAATTGTCCGGCATGTTCGATGATAAGGTCCACTTCGCGCCCGGTTTTGTCGCGCCAGTAGTACAGCTCTGGTCGCTCACCGCGATTGGTGAACCCCTTGATAGTTTCGGCCACCACCATATTTTCAAAAAGGGCACCCCGTGTCGGGTGGTTTGCCAATTGTTGCGCATCTTTAATTCCAAGCAGCGAACAAGCCAGACCCGTATCGTAAAAATAAAGTTTGGGACGTTTTACAATGGTCTTGTTAAAATTGCGGTGGTAGGGCCGCATCCTGTAAATGATGAATCCCTGCTCCAGCACAGATGCCCACTCCTGAATGGTTTTCACATCTACTCCAACTTCTACTGAAAGCGCTGTGTAATTTAATTCCTGCGCCACACGTCCGGCCAAAAGTCTGAGCAGACGCTCAAATTCATTGAACCGGGTGATGGATTTTATTTGCCTTACATCCCGCTCCAGATAGGTGCGGCGATAGTCATTGTACCAAACCGCAGCCGGAATATCCCGATCGTACACCGGAGGGTAAAACCCTTTCACCATGAGTTCATTGTCAGATTCAGGAGCGATGTTTCCCATTTCTGTGATGGCCAGCGGAAGTAGTTCGATATAACCTACACGCCCCGCAAGACTTTGGCTAATGCCCTCCTGAAGCAGAAAATTATTTGATCCTGTAAGGATAAATTTCCCCGGTCGCTTGTCCTCGTCTATCACCTGTTGCAAATAGGAAAAAAGTTCAGGAACATTTTGGATTTCATCCAGTACAGCTCCTTCGGTATATTGGTTTAGAAATCCTCTTGGATCTTCGGTGGCAAAGCGACGCTGGTCCGGATTTTCAAGGGATACATAAGCCTTATCGGCAAAAACGCTGCGTACCAATGTGGTTTTGCCTGATTGGCGCGGACCGATAACCGCTACAGCAGTATAAAAGGAAGCCAGTTCCTTCAGTTTGGTGGTGGCACGACGATAGATCACAATGCGAAAATAGGAAAAATATGGAGTCAGACTCCATATTTGTCCTGCTTTTACTCCCCCAAATAAAGATTACCGCTCGATTTCTCTAAAATGTTTCATGTATAAATGAAACTACATATAAATTACAATTAAGTTTCATTTATAAATGAAATATTTTGTAACATTGCATAATCTTTCATGTATATATGAAAATCGAATTTTCAGACGGTCATTTATAAAACATGATGCAATTCATTGAACGCCCAGCATATATTGACAGGATTGACCCATTTATTGGAAAATCCCTCATCAAGGTACTCATTGGCCATAGACGGGTGGGCAAAAGTTATATTTTGCTCCAGATTCAGGATATTATCAGAAAGCAAAATCCTGATATTCAGATTATTTACATCAACAAGGAGCAGCATGAGTTTGCTTCCATCACAAATGCTGAGTCACTTTTTGCTTATCTCAAAGAACATGTGGGCGAACAGCAGAAAGTGGCACTTTTCATTGACGAAATTCAGGACATCGACAAATTTGAGATTGTACTCAGGGATTTAGCCACCAGAGATCGCTTTGATATTTACTGCACGGGGAGCAATGCAAAACTCCTCTCCGGTGAGTTGGCCACCTACCTGAGTGGCCGCTATGTGGAGATAAGAATACACGGGCTGAGCTACCGTGAATATCTCAATTTTCACAGGGCTGTTGACGCATCGGAGCAGTTCCTGAACTATTTGCGGTTTGGAGGTTTGCCATATCTCATTCACCTTGGGCCAGCGCCTGAAGTTATTGGCGAATATCTGACGGGGATTTATCACAGCATACTGCTCAAAGATGTGGTGGCGCGCTATGGAATTCGCAACGTTGCTTTCCTTGAAAATTTAGCGGCTTTCGTTGCCGACAATGTGGGCAGCATTGTGTCTGCCAAGAAAATAAGCGATTACCTGAAGTCGCAGGGAATTAAGATGTCACCTCAAATAGTCATTGACTACCTCGGATATTTGGAAGCATCGATGCTGGTATCAAAAGTAAGGCGAACGGGAATCCGTGGAAAGCGCATTTTTGAAATAGGTGAAAAGTATTTTTTTGAGGATTTGGGTGTGCGAAATGCCATTGTGGGTTACAAACCCGGTGACATCCATAAATTGTTGGAAAACGTGGTGTATCTCCACCTGAAGATTGCCGGATATACTGTGAGTGTCGGGACTGAGGACGACCGAGAGATCGATTTTATTGCCATTAAAGGTGGAGAAAAGATGTACATTCAGGTTACTTATTTGCTCAGTTCTCAGAAAACAGTGGAACGCGAATTCGGCAATCTGCTGCACATTCCAGATAACTATCCGAAATATATCTTAAGTCTGGATCCCCATGTGGCCACCACTTCCTATCAGGGCATTCTGCACAGGGATATCCGGGAATTTTGTTTCAACCTGATATGAAAGCCCGCCATTACTGCCTTCGGCGGTACTGAATCTGCTCAGGATTTGTTTTCCAGGATCATCTGAAATACCCTCCAAAAGAAACCCTCATATAAAATTTAATACCTTCGCATGCGAACATATACCGCATTTCCGTGTCCGCTCAGCGTGCCGGTCAGAGCCAAAAAACACCATCAAAAAAAAACTGAAATCTCATGAGTGACAAAATCACAGTCCCCAAAGGCCTCGCCGGCGTTATTACCGACGACACTGCCGTCTCTAAAGTCATGCCCGAGAGCAACAGCCTCACCTACCGCGGTTACCGCGTGCAGGACCTTTCGGAAAAATGCAGCTTTGAAGAAGTGGCTTATCTCCTTACCCACGACGACCTGCCTTCTGCCGGTGAGCTCAAGACATTTTCCGATCAGGAAAAAGGCTACAGGGACATCAGCAAAGATTTGCTCGCCGCGATTTCCCATTTCCCGAAAGGGGCACACCCCATGGATACCCTACGCACGGGCGTGAGTTTCCTGGGCATGGAAGACAAACGCATCTGGGACGACTCGCCTGAAACGAGCATGGACAAATTCATCGGTATGCTGGCGCGCATCCCGACCATCATTGCAGCCAGTTACCGCCACGAAAAAGGTCTTGACTTCATCGCTCCTGACAAATCTCTGAGCCTGAGCGAAAACTTCTTTCATATGTGTTTTGGCAAAGTGCCAGCACCGGAAGTGGTAAAGGCTTTTGACGTATCACTTATATTATATGCAGAGCACAGTTTCAATGCTTCCACTTTTGCCGCGAGGGTAATCACTTCCACCACAAGTGATATGTACAGTGCTGTGGTTGGAGGTATCGGGGCGCTCAAAGGCCCATTGCATGGAGGCGCCAACGAGCAGGTGATGCACATGCTCAAAGAAGTGGGTGAGCCGGCTGTCGCCAGGCAGTGGATGCTCGACGCCCTTGCCCAAAAGAAAAAGGTGATGGGATTTGGCCACCGCGTATACCGCAACGGTGATTCCCGCGTTCCGACCATGAAAAAGTACACCGAAAAGATGGCGAAATTTACCGGTGCTGAAAAATGGCTGGAGATTGCGAACATTCTCGAAGAAACGATGGTATCGGAAAAGAACATCTATCCGAACCTTGATTTCCCGGCAGGTCCTGCTTATTATATGATGGGATTTGAGATAGATATGTTCACACCCATTTTTGTGATGAGCCGTATCACAGGCTGGTCCGCCCATATCATGGAACAACGCTCCAACAATAAGTTGATACGACCCCTGAGTGAGTATATCGGAAGTCCGGAAAGAGAGATCAACTAAAAAAATTTATCACAATCATAAATCGCAACCCGGCTTATCGCCGGGTTTTTTTTAGCCGAATTTTACCAGCAATCTAAAAGGATTTTGATAAAATTATATGTGGGGATTTTTCAGCAAGACACATCGAACACAGCTAAATTTTCTTCGACGAATACCTCCTAAGGCCCAATGAAAAGGACTTTTACCCGGATAAAAAACATTCTCAGCCGTTA
>JBGTLS010000631.1:0-4210 GCA_041744015.1 Cryomorpha sp.
TGCCTTATGCCTTATGCCTTCCGCCTAAAAAGCCATCCGAATGGTTCTCGTCCGCAATTCTTCCCGTTGCTCTTTGTTAATGCAATACTTTTCGTAAATAGCCGTTGATTCAGCATCCCCGAGATCTCGGGCGATGGCATATTGCTCACAACCTTCTTCTTTTTTTCCGGAAAAATAAAGCGCCTCTCCGAGGTAAAAATGGTAATCAGAGGGTTTGGGAAGTTTGGAAGGATCGAGCGATGCCAGCATTTCTGCCGATTTTGCATAATCATCGTTGAGCAGGCGGATGACGGCCACATTGTACGAAGCCACTTCAAGCGTGGGGTCAATAGCCAAAGCCGCTTCGTAATCACGGAGGGCTTCGGGGTATTTTTGGAGTTCGGCAAAGGAGGCAGCGCGCATGTAGAGGGCATCCCGGTAGGAAGGCTTGAGGCGAATGGCCTCATCGTAACTTCGAATAGCCGCATTGATATTGAAATCAAAATACTGCAGATTGCCCATGAAATAATGTGCCTCAGCCAAAGTGGGTTCTATTTTTAAAGCTTTTCGAATTTTTTTCTCGGCCTCCGAATATTGCTCCAGATTGATAAATGCGGCGCCCTGATGGGTCATAAGCAAAGCCGATTCCTTGTTGCGTTTTTCGGCCTTTTCATATGCCTGAATAGCTGCCACAAATTTATCTTCCTTTTGGAAACAGTCACCTTTGATCAGCCAAACATCAAACGAATTACTATCGTCTTCGATAATGCGATCAAGGGTGGCCACAGCCTCTGTGTACCGGCCTGAATCATAAAGTGTTTTGGCTTCCGCCAAAAGGTCGGCTGTCTGTGCATGCACTTTGCCGGTAAGGCAAATAAAAAGAATAAGAAATGCGTAAAGTGACCTCATACGCGGCTGTTTACGCGCTATATTAGAAAAAGTTTTTTAAACGGAAATCTGACTTTCCGCAGATATGCGGCGGATCTTTAAAAAATCAAATGAGCTGGCGTGAAATCAAGAAGTGAAGGGAGTATCCGATCTGCGGCCTGATACCGGGGATTGTGAAGGTTTTCCGGATCGGGTATGGCAATCACTTTCATGCGCGCGGCCAGGGCAGCTACAATGCCATGAAAGGCATCTTCAAGAACCAGACAGTCTTTTGGAGCCACTCCGAGTTTATCCGCCGTGTGCAGAAAAACGGCCGGATGGGGTTTTCCGTGGCTTTCAAATTCAGCAGAATGGATGAGGTCGAAAGTGTTTTTTAACCCAAACCGATCCACCACACTTTCGATGAGTTTCAGGGGAGAAGATGAGGCGATGGCGAGTTTGAGCCCGGCCTTTCGGCAAATGGCAATGGCTTCATGAACACCGGGCATCGGCTTGGCTTCTTCGAGGATATATCGGGTGATGCGTTCAATAATTTGTGTTTCGATTTCCGCCGGACTGACTGCATCGGCATTCGGCCGGTTGGCGTGAAGCCCTGTCCAGAGTGCCACCACTTCGTTGAGCCGGAAGCCCATCGTACTGCGACAGTCATTTTCCGTCAGGTGGATTCCCACCGATCCAAATATGTCGATTTCGGCTTTGCGCCAAAAAGGTTCGGAGTCGATGAGCAACCCATCCATATCAAAAATGGCCGCCCGAATCATGTGTCTTTCCAGAAATAATTGGTGAAAATAATGAGCACGGTAAAAATTTCGAGTCGACCAATGACCATGAGTGCGCCGAGCATCCATTTGGCGGGAGCCGGAATATGCGAAAAGCTGAAAGCCGGGCCGGTGTCGCTGAGCCCCGGACCGACATTTCCCAGAGAGGTCGCCACGGAGCCCATGGCTGTGATGGCATCCATTCCCGTAAGGGTAAGCACCACGGAGGAAAATCCAAAAATGGTGACATAAATAATGACAAATGCGAGAATATTTCGCGTCACTTCGTGGGGGATCGCTTTTCCGTTAAAACGGACCGGAATAATCGCCGAAAGGTGGAGTTGACGTTTGAATTCGATGACAGAATTTTTGGCGATTATAAGGTGCCTCACCACTTTGACTCCCCCGGCGGTTGAACCGGCGCTTCCTCCTACAAACATGAGGGTGAAGAATATAATGATAGCAGCTCCGCCCCAGGTCGTAAAATCTGCAGATGCATATCCTGTGGTTGTGATGATCGAAACAACCTGAAAAACAGCTTTTCGAAAAGCCTCTTCCAAATGGAGCTGGTGCTGAAACATTAGAATCAATGTCACCACCAACGTGGTACCCACTGTGATCAATAAATAACCCCGGAATTCTTCATTTTTTCGAATATTCCCGAACTTACCTTTCAGACACAGATACAAAAGCACGAAACTCGTACCGCCTAAAAACATAAAAATGGTGGTGGTATATTCCAGGTAAGGGGAGTTGAAATAGGCCATGCTCGCCTGTTTAGTGGAAAAACCACCCGTGGAAAGCGTTGTAAGGCTGTGGTTGATGGCATCGAAAAAGTCCATACCACCGAAAAGCATACTCATGCAACAGAGCGCGGTAAGACCAATGTATAAAAACCACAAACGTTTCCCGGTATCCTGAATTCGCGGTTTGATTTTATCTGTAGTAATACCCGTAGCTTCTGCCACGAAGAGCTGCATGCCTCCAATTCCCAGGGAAGGGAGAATACTGATCACGAGTACGATAAATCCGAGGCCACCGATCCACTGTGTGAGACTGCGCCAAAAAAGCACACTTTCGGGAAGGCTTTCGATATTATCTAATATGGAAGCGCCTGTGGTTGTAAATCCGGAAATACTCTCAAAAAACGCGTTGGTAAAATCGGGTATCGCTCCAGTCGTCACGTAGGGTATGGCGCCCGATAGTGCCATAACCACCCAACTAAGCGTCACTATAATATACCCTTCCCGCTTTCTGATGTTTTTTCGGTCCTGGTGGCGAAATGTGAGTCCGTAGAGCAGTCCACCAAAAACAAAACTGAGGCCCACGGAAGATAACCAGTTCAATGATGTGCCGTCGTCGTAGTAGAGCGCAAAGGGAATGCAGAACAGCATCAGCAAGGCATTGATCAGGAGCAGGACGCCCATGATGTTGATGATGCCGATGAGGTTAATTTTCATGATTTAATTGAAGAAACTTTCCACCTTGTGAATGCATTCCATTTTGGAAAGAATCACCACATGGTCTCTTTCCTGCAATACGAAACTGGGGTCGGGTATAAATCCTTTTTCGTTGCGTATTACACCACCTACCACAGAGCTCTTGGGGAAGGGGAGACTGGCAATCGATTGTCCAATGGCTTTGGAGTGAGGAGTCACTTCAAATTCAAGCACTTCCACATCAGCGCCATGAAGACTGGTAAGGGAAAGGACTTCGCCTTTGCGGATATACCGGAATATAAAATTCGCAGCGATGAGTTTTTTGTTGATCAGGGTATCCACCCCAATGCTTTGCGACAAATGGATGTAATCGATGTTTTCCACCAGAGCGATGGTTTTTTTCACGCCGTGGTTTTTGGCCACCAGGCTGGTGATGATATTGGTCTCGCTGTTGGAAGTCACCGCGATAAAGGCGTCCATTTCTGAAAGGTTTTCATCGTCGAGCGCGTCGAGGTTACGGCCATCTGCATTGATTATGAGGGTATCGGGAAGCAATTCTGCGAGTTCGATACATCGGTCTTTATTGGGTTCGATGAGTTTTACCCGGTATTTTTTACTCAGGGCAAGGGCAGCGTGATATCCAACACCGCTTCCCCCAAGAATCATCATGTTTTTGATCTCAATGCGCTCTTTACCGAAAATTTTATGGATGTCTTCAAAGCCATCCGGATTCACGATAAAATAAGCGTGATCATTCGCATAAAATCTTGTTTCCTTTCGGGGAATGAGCGTTTCGTTGTTGCGAAGAATAGCCACGGGTATAAAATTCCGATCGGTGTTCAGATAGGCGGTTTCTCCAAGTGTCTTTCCGGTAACGAGACTGTCGTTGTCGACCTTCATTCCAATAAGTGAAAGTTTTCCTTTGTCGAAATCGATGAAGTCGGTGAGGGCTGATTCCTTGCAAAGTCGTTTGATCTCCCGGGCCGCGAGTGAAGCCGGAGAGATTAGCTCGTCGATGCCCAGATTGCACAAGTCTAATTTTTCCCGGCTTAACAGAAATTCCATGTTGGAAATTCTTGCTACGGTCTTCTTGGCCCCGAGATGTTTGGCAATGATACAAGTTGTCAGATTCGCATCTTCGCTATT
>JBGTLS010000632.1:0-2612 GCA_041744015.1 Cryomorpha sp.
GAAAATTTTATCGCAGTTATAAAAATGCGGCCTGGTATCAGCAACAGGTGAAGGACGCCGAGGCTGAGGCCCAGAATCTGGGTTTTACGAAAGTGTCCGAACTCAAACTCGCAGTGGCACAGCGCATCAAGGAATACACCGCCGGAGGAGGATTTCTCTTCACCATGTGCTCCGGCACGGATTCTTACGATATTGCCCTGGCTGCCCAGCACACCGATATTGCGGAAAGCATGTACGACGGCGATCCGGCCGATCCGGCTGCCCAGTCGAAACTCGACTTTGATGAAACTTTTGCATTTACCAATTTTACCCTGGAGCGCGATCCGCTTGTTTACGAATTCTCATCCATCGACGGCACCGATATCCACGGTCGCGTACCACAAACCCAGGACTTTTTCACCCTGTTTGATTTCTCAGCCAAGTGGGACGTGGTGCCTACCATGCTCACGCAAAATCACCGGAAGGTAATCAAGGGATTTATGGGTCAGACCACTTCTTTCAAAAAACCCTACGTAAAAAGCGAGGTCATCATTATGGGCGAAAGCAAAGCCGAAGGCACCGTGAAGTACATCCACGGCACGTTTGGACAGGGCCAATGGACTTTTTACGGAGGCCACGACCCGGAAGATTATCAGCACCGCGTCGGGGATCCGCCCACCGATCTCAACCTCCACCCCAACAGTCCGGGATACCGGTTGATTTTGAATAATGTATTGTTTCCGGCGGCGAAGAAGAAGAAGCAGAAGACGTGATTTATTGCTTCACAAACCTTCGGTATGCAATGCCCTGATTGGTTTCGATAGCGAGCAAATACAAACCCGAGGGCAAAAAGTCAATTTCAAATTCAGATTTCGGGCCGCGCGATTTCCAGATAAGCTTGCCTGTTGGGTCCATAAGATTCACACCCGTGAGGTTTACAGAAGTGGGAATCTCTATTTTTATCCAACCATTCGAAGCGGGGTTTGGAAAAACCTTGATCTCGTCTAAATCAGATTCTGGTGGACGAGTGGAGAGAATCTGTTCAGCTGTTAGCAGCAAGGTATCAACAGGAACGATGTTTTCATATTGAATCTGACAGACAGGAGGTTCTGATGAGTAAGACGTTGTATCGAGAAAGGTCAACAGTAGCAAGTTATATGGATACTCGGCCTCAATCGCAAAAACGGTATCATAGGACATAATTACATCTAATACAATACAATGTTGATAATACAATTCAACTCTTTGGGTGTTGTTCTCATCCTGCAAACTGGTTATTTCAATCCGCCCTGCATAGCCTGCAGGACCCGCGACGCTAACGGCAAAAGAATCCGGTTCGGAATCTAAGTTGATATCGAGAATAGTGATGGACTGACCTTCAATAGAATTTATAAGACCTTGAGAAAAAACAATAATCACGGCCAGCAGACTGGAAAGAAAAATTTTTTTAAATTGGTTTTTTGAGTTCATAGGTTATAGTTTTGAGAAAGTTTTAACCCCCTGTGAAACTTCATTAACATAGAGCATAACCGAATAAATGCCAGTAGGAAAACTGGAAATTTGAATCAATATATTAGAAGAATTTAAATCGATTGGGATGTTCATAAACAAATCACCATTTGGAGAAATAAATTCCAAATGAGCGTTTTGAGCCATGCTGATGTCGATTGTGTATTCTACATTAATTGATTCACTGGAAGGATTTGGAAAAACTGCTTCAATATAATGTGGGTTGACTTGGACCACTATTTCGTCGTAATCTTTAAAGCCATCTATATGTGCGATGGTTTCAAGTCGAAGTATCACTGATGAGTCTGAAACAAAATTAAAGTCCTGGCCAGAATATAATAATTCACCTGTATCTTTGTTATACCAATTATAATCCGCTGGTTCGCCGATATTGGTGGCGGTCATCGTATGTTCTTGATTTGGTTGGGAAATTAAATTGGTGCCGCCGTCCGAATAAAACATATTTCTCTGAGGATCAATTTTAGCAATTTTATAGATTTCACCTCCAACAATCCTTCCATTGGATTTCTGTTTTTGAATTACATTGTATTCATAGTTGTCCTTAAAAGTGGCTTCACGCGTGAGAAAAGCAAAGCGCAAACTCATAGTTGCTCTTTCGTCGGGTAAAAAATGACAGTTTTCAAGAATTGCATCGGGACTTATAATCCTCAATTGACGACGTGAAAAATTATGTAAAGCTAATCCATGACCCTTCTTTCCGCCGTCTATCCACTTTTGCCAAAGGGTTTGATCGAGCGTGCAAATAATCTCGGCTTCAGATGAAAGTGGTTTTAAAGCGGGTTCTGTTTCATTAAAAGAAAAATTGTAATAACCACCTCTAACAATTTCACCACCTACTGAAATCGCTCCTGCATCTTTTTCATGCGGGTTTCCAACCATTCCTGGCAGAAAATCGACAATTGTCACATTCTTCCATGCGATATTGTTATTGTTTATAACGTTTTCATTCAATTGGTAAGTTTCCGGAAAAGTCATAGGATCATCCGATGAAAGAATCCTGGCAAGAAGACAAAAATGCCATGGTTCGTTATTGATTCCTTCATAATCAACAGGATTGGGCACATTATTCCAAACGAATTCTATAATTCTGCTGCTACCGGGCT
>JBGTLS010000633.1:0-7420 GCA_041744015.1 Cryomorpha sp.
TTTTTATTTGACAAAGCAAAAATTTCACATCCACTTGTTGACATCTATTCTAAAACCGGATAGCGCGTAAAAGGTTTGTTTCGGTCAAATAAATATCGGTATGTTTTCATTTCGCGATACCGCTCACCACCAAGATTATCAGCGACCTTGAGCATTTTCGGATTAAAATCGCCAATCCACTGCAGCACTGTTTTGGTGTATTTTACTTTGCCCTGGTGAATCTGATCACTCATAAATTTAATCATAGCTCCCTCAGCGCCCTGCCGCTGCCATTCGGTAACAACCCCGAAAACGATCCCTACAAGGGTGCGTGGTGTTTTGCGCCATTTGTGATAGAGAAACACCATTTTCCCCCACCAATTCAAATCACCATCCAGATAACAGAATATTTCATTGAGTTCCGGAATGTTCACGTAAAAAGCAATTGGTTCGTCTTTGAAATAAGCGAAAACAATGATCCGGGGATCAATTACAGGTTTGAGAGAATTCACAATTTTACTCGCCGCAGATGGAGTCAATTCCTTAAAATTCTGATACCCACCCCAGGCTCCATTGTAAACCTTCCGGAAATCTTCTGCGACCTGAGCCAAATCTTTGCCCTCTATATCTGAAATTTTGATGTCAGGATTAGAGGTAAACTGTTCGTGTCGGCGCATGAAAATGGGCTGAGGCAAATCGAGGGCGTTGCGCTTGTACAAATACTGTTCGAAATAAGTTTGGAAGCCGTAATTCTCCAATAAGGTCGGATAATAAGGAGGATTGTAATTCATCCCATAGCTGTTCGGGTCCGTAAAATTCTTTGTCAGGCAACCCCAGAACTGATTGCGCTCACCAAAATTTATCGGGCCATCCATGGCCTCCATACCCTGCTCCTCCAACCAATTTTTGGCTGTATCAAGTATAAAATTGGCCACCTTTTGATCGTCAACCGACTCAAAAAACCCCATGCAACCTGTTGGCTGAGCATCCGAATAAGCCGTTTTGGGATTGACAAAAGCCGCAACCCGACCGATTAATGTATTCCCGGTATCGTAAAAAATCCAACGTTCAGATTTTCCACCTTCCTTGTACAGCTTATTTTGAGCGGGATCAAATACTTTGTCAATATCCTGTTTGATATGGGCTATGTAATTTTTATCATTGGCATAGATCAATTTAGGAACCTGGTGAAAAACTTTCAAAGTAGATTTGTCCGAAACGGCAACAGCACGCATATTTTTAATTTTCTGCGAAATTAATCTTATCATCGCAGTTCAGGCCATGAAGGTATTTTTAATCGGATATATGGGAGTGGGAAAATCCACCATCGGCAAAAAACTGGCGACGACGCTCCAATTGCCATTCATCGATCTGGATGCGAAAATCGAGGCTCAGGCCGGCATGAAAATTCCCGAAATATTTTCTCAAAAAGGTGAGCCACACTTCCGTGAAATGGAAACAAAATCACTCGCACACTATGCACGTTCTATTGAAGGAATGGTGCTTAGCACAGGTGGCGGCACTCCATGCCACGGCAAAAATATGGACCTGATGTTGGAAGCCGGTATGGTGATATGGCTTCAGCTTTCGCCAAAAATTATAGCAGCACGTTTGGGACAGGGCCAGCAATTGCGACCGCTCCTCTCCCATCTCAGCGGAGAAGAACTCCCAACCTATATAGAAATTCACCTCAAGTCACGCGAACCCTTTTACGCGAAAGCGCACTTAAGCGTAGATACCCATAATCTGAATTCGGAAAAATTTGCCCGACTGATCACAGAAATCCGGGATTATTCCAGGTAAACAGTATCATTTCCCTCTTCGAAAACCACATTTATATGTGCCTGCAAAGTGGTGCTGAGGGTAAGCCCCACAAAATCGGCCTTGATTGGAAATTTTCGGTGCAACCGATCTACAAGCACCACTGTATTGAGTTTTTTGATATTGAAATTCAGAATGTGTTTGGCCGCATATATCAATGTGCGACCCGAATTAAGCACGTCATCGATGAGCACCACAGCTTTACCCTCGAGAATCTCCCCAGACTCACTGAGCGTTGGTGTGAGAAGCGGATTTTTTTTGTCCAGCTTCACACTCATAAGTGTTATTTTAAAATCGGCAACTTCCCTCAATATCGGCGTGATTCGATTGGCCAGCAACAAGCCTTTATTTTCAATGGCCACCAGCACCACTTCTTTCTCAATGTGATTGAACTCATATATCTGATAAGCGATGCGGTGAAGCTTTTGAAGGATGCGGGCGTGATCGAGTACAAGTGTGCGGGATGAAGTCATGAGCAATTTCTTTGCGTCAAAATTAGCAAATCAGTACTTTCACCACCGACAAAGATTATGAAAGCGAAAATTACCGGAATTCTGTTATTTGCCATTGTACTTTCCTGCAGCCAAATGAGCGATGAGGAAAATATGGCCGATCAATCAACACCGATGAAAATGGCTGAGGTGAGTGAACTTGCACAGTTGATGAAAGATATGCACAGCCAGGCAAAAACATGGCGTGAAGCTGTCATATCCGGACAAACAGTTGTGGACAGTATTGACTTTTATGCGGTTCTCGTGTCGAGCACACCCACAAAAAAAGACATCCAAACTCCGGCATTTCAAGGATTGGCAAAACATTATCAAAACAGCTTCGATACCTTTTTGTCTGAAAAAGAACACAGCCTGAACATCTCAGCATACAACAATATGATTTCAGCATGTATTACCTGTCACGAGGGATACTGTACAGGTCCTATTCCGACCATCAAAAAACTATACATTTCTGAAAATTAATGCCTTAAAAGGGAAATAAACAATTCCGAACCCATTCGGGGTTTTATCGAATTGTAAGCCCTTTCAAGTTTTTCAATTTCAAAAAGTGGGTTGAAGAGCGCTTCGTATTCTTCCCTGCTTCCGCCAAATGGGGGATGCCCATTTTGCCAGTCGGTGTCAAACAACAAACCTACCAAACGCCCGCCTGGGTGAATAAGCTCGTGCATTTTTTTGGCGTAAGCGCGGCGCAGAGATGGATCGAGTGCACAAAAGAATGTTTGCTCCAGGATTAAATCGAATTTCTCATCGAGTTCGAAAAAATCCCCGGTTATCAACTGATTTTTGGGAAATTCAGGAAATCGCTCAAGGAATTTGGCAACAGCCTGCGGCGAAATATCGATGAGCCAGGTATTTTCAAATCCTGACTTGAGCAGATATTCCCCTTCCCAAGCATTGCCACAGCCCGGTATTAAAATGCGTAATTTTTTGTCAGAAAGCTGATCGATATACTCTTTTAATGGCGTCGAAACATGGCCGATATCCCAACCGGTTTCTTCGTTTTTCCAACGTTCTTCCCAAAAATTTCTGTCAAAATTGAAATCTGTCATCTCTATTTGGATTTATTGAAAACCGAAATTGCCTCCACATGGGCGGTATGAGGAAACTGATCGACTAGTGAAAACTTTTGCAGTACATATCCATTTTCCTGCAGGGTTTTGGTGTCGCGCGCGAGCGTGGCGGGATTGCAGGAAATGTACACAATGGAAGGTGCGTTGAGCTGAATGACCCGGATCAATGATTTGGGCGCAATTCCGGCGCGGGGTGGATCGAGTACAATCGCATTGATCTTATTGGCGTATTGCGGATGTTCCAACAAAAACTTCCCGATATCCGCTGCAAAAAACTTCACATTGTGCTGATTTTGTGCTGCGCGTTTGGCATCTCCAATGGCCCTCAATTCGATATCCACCCCCACTACCTCAGCACCGGGAATCTCCCGGGCCACGAGTTGAGAAATCGTTCCTGTGCCGCAAAAAAGATCGAGAATAATCCCTGAATTTTCAGTTGTTTCTTTCAGGTAGTCAATGGCTTTGGAATAGAGCAGCGCGGCGCATTGCGGATTGGTTTGAAAAAAACTTTCCATACTGATTTTGAAAGAAATACCATGAAGAACTTCCGTAATGTGATCTTCGCCAAAAATCAATGTACTTTTTCCATCGAGCGGCTGAACCCGATCACCTGTATCATCGTTGATGCTGTGCAATATTCCCGCGAGTCGTTTGCTGAACAAATCATTCAACAGGGCTGTAAAACCATCCATGTCAAAATCTACCAGTCGAACACTGCTTGTCACGAGGTTAAAAAGCACTTTCTGGTCAGTATAACTTTTCCGCACTGTGAGAAAGCGAAAGAATCCCTCTTTGCGGGGTGCATGCCAGGGTGGTAGACCGGTGCTTTCGCAAAATTGACGAATAATATGCAGTTTGTTTTCGACTTCAGCGTCAAAAAGTCCACTATCGGCGTCCAGATTTTCCACCATCCACCAGGTGCCGCGGTGCTTGAAACCGAGCGCAAACTCGTCTAGTTCTTCATGGGTATGAATATCATAACGAATGGCTGCAAAGGCATATTCCATCTTATTGCGGTAATGCCAGTGCGATGGGGAAGAAATAAAGTCATCGAATAAATTTCCTGCTTCTGTAATCCCTCCGATTCTCCGAAAGAGGTCAATACTGGTTTGCCGTTTATATTTTTCCTGAATAGCTACCGGTAAGGTCGCGTAGGGTGCTCCGGCAATAGGTTGGTAAGGAATTGTCACCTCATCAGCACTGGATTGGATCACATTGACCAGTTTGGTCTCCAGATGGTTTTTTCGCACATTGGCTATTTTGACATTCACTACCTGTCCGGGAATGGTGTTGGGCACAAAAGCCACCATTTCACCCGTTTCAGTTGGGATTTTGGCAATGCCCTGACCGCCGAAAGCCATTTTCGAAATCGTCAGCTCAATCTCTTCTCCGCGTTTGTATTTTCTTTTATCCAATGTACCTGATATCCTTTAAACGAACCCGCAAAGGAAAGGAAATTTGGTGGATATGAAGATTTCGATGACCTTTGCCGGGTTCACATTTTTATAAACCATCAACACGCATACCTATGGAAACGCTGGAATCAAAAACTGCGACAAATCGCGCAATCGAAATTGAAAATCAATACAGCGCTCACAATTATCATCCCCTGCCCGTGGTACTCGAGCGCGGCGAAGGCGTATACGTCTGGGACGTTGATGGGAAAAAATATTTCGACTTTTTATCGGCCTATTCAGCCGTCAATCAGGGTCACTGTCATCCACATATCATCGGTGCACTTAAAAATCAGGCTGAAAAACTGACCCTTGTTTCCCGTGCCTTTCACAGCAACGAATTCGGCAATTATGCCAAATTTATAACTGAATATTTCGGTTTTGATAAGGTTCTCCCGATGAATTCCGGAGCCGAAGGTGTGGAGACTGCCATAAAATTAACGCGCAAATGGGCATACGAGCGAAAAGGAATCAGCGAAAACGATGCCCAGATCATTGTTTGCTCAAATAATTTTCACGGCCGCACGACGACAATCATCAGCTTCAGCAATGATGAGGGTGCGCGTAAAAATTTCGGTCCATACACGGGAGGTTTCATCAAAGTGGCTTACAATGATATTGCTGCATTGAAGGAAGCACTAAAAGACAAAAATGTCGCTGGTTTTTTAGTAGAGCCCATACAGGGAGAAGCCGGGGTCTATGTTCCGGCTGAAAATTATTTGGCGGAAGCTGCAAAACTCTGTAGAGAAAACAACGTGCTATTCATCGCAGACGAAGTACAAACGGGCATTGGCCGCACGGGAAGTCTGCTCGCGGTTTGTGGCAATTGCACCTGCGAAGCGCATTGCGAAAGACAACCTACTTTTGTAACACCGGACATCATGATTTTGGGTAAAGCCCTCTCCGGTGGTGTGTATCCGGTATCTGCCGTTCTTGCAAATGACCACATTATGAACGTGATCAAACCAGGCCAACACGGATCCACTTTCGGTGGCAATCCCCTCGCCTGCGCAGTTGCCAAAGCGTCACTGGAAGTGATACGCGATGAGAAGCTTACGCAAAATGCACGCAGACTTGGTAAAATTTTTCGGGCAGAAATGGCTAAGCTGGTTGACGAATCTCCATTGCTCAAGCTCGTTCGGGGCAAAGGCTTATTGAATGCTGTCATGATCAACGACACCGCAGAAAGCGACACAGCCTGGAGAATATGTTTGGCCTTGCGCGACAATGGCCTTTTGGCCAAACCAACCCATGGAAATATTATCAGATTTGCTCCGCCCCTGGTCATGTCTGAAAAAGAGCTGTACGAATGCATTGCGATAATCCATAAAACGATTAGAGAATTTGTGCGTTAATAAATGCAGTGAATTCGCGACTTAAAAGCCTTTTTCGAAAGGCTTTTTTTATGGCATAAATCAATTAAAAACTTTGGCCTGGTAAGACAAAAAAAAGACTTACATTAGATTATAAAAAAAATCCTTCCAATCGAAAAGACTGGAAGGATTTATCAGGATGTGCCCAGGACTGGACTCGAACCAGCAAGAGCGTAGCTCACCACCCCCTCAAGATGGCGTGTCTACCAATTTCACCACCTGGGCATATTTGGAGCGCAAATGTAATCATTTATCAGAAAAAATAACCGTCTGAAAAAAAAATCAACCAATCATCATAAGCTATCTGACAGAAAAGTTGTGGTATTATCTTTGTCATTGAATCTATCAAACCGATAACAAATTTTACGAGTCTAAATCGGCCTTATTAAAACCAGGGATCATGAAACATCAGCCGAATGAACAGGGCACGACAAGGCTATTCAAGAATCCCATACTTGAAAAACTGGCCAGGACTCACATCTCGATTCCACTTTCTATTTATTTTGCAGGTTCTGCGATCCTTGTATATGTAAGTCTCAACCGGGGATATACCAATGTATTAGAAACGATCGGAATATTTTTTATCGGTTTTGTGTTATGGACATATGTGGAATACCTGGCGCATAAACATATTTTTCATATGATTCCGGACACCAAACTGAAAGAAAAACTGCAATACACTTTTCACGGCGTACACCATGAATATCCAAGAGATAAATCACGAATTGCGATGCCTCCGGCAGCATCTCTTATCATACTTACCGCGCTTTTTTTCCTGTTCAAACTTGTCATAGGAAACTATGTATACACTTTTCTTCCTGGATTTATAATGGGTTATTCCGCTTATTTGTTTGTGCATTATATGGTCCACGCGATCCTTCCACCAAAAAACATACTGAATGTTTTGTGGATTCATCACAGCATCCACCATTATAAAGATGATACGGTAGCATTTGGTGTGTCCTCTCCTTTTTGGGATTATGTGATGGGAACCTTGCCCAAAAAAACGTACAAAAGATCGAAA
Organism: Cryomorpha sp.; assembly: GCA_041744015.1. Taxonomy (GTDB): domain Bacteria; phylum Bacteroidota; class Bacteroidia; order Flavobacteriales_D; family Cryomorphaceae; genus JBBQZU01. The sequence goes on from JBGTLS010000633.1 coordinate 7,234, forward strand.
CGCAATTCCAACAAAAAAACAGGACCAGAAGAACATGCTGAATTCGCAGCTTAATGCTGGTGCGTTAGAATGACAAAGCTCCGTATTTTGTCATTACTCCCTTCGGTCGTGAAACCGCTTCGCTCAGTTCAGAGCGAAGCGAAGGATCTTTAACATTGAATGGACAGATTACTCCCTTCGGTCGTGA
>JBGTLS010000634.1:0-3198 GCA_041744015.1 Cryomorpha sp.
CCATGTCGGTGGTTTATTTCAAAGATAAGCATTTGGAAATTTTTTGGGGAAGTGACCTGAGCTTACCTTATTAACCCCGCTTCCAAACCGGCACCGTACTACAAGGCTCCCCAAACATCAGACTCTTCACCACCGGCGTCAACTTCGCTGCAATCTGTCCATAAGCCGCAAAACCCAGATTTCTCTTCCCGCAGCCTTTGATGATCACGCGGGCATCGCGGTAGGTTTCCACGTCCAGGGTTTCGATCTTTTTGAACACAGCGGGGCGAGTCGGAGGTGATTTCCTCAATGGCTTTGATGGACTTCGCGTGCGCGGTCATCTACGATACCATAACCGTTCTACCCCATTATCACTTTCTTTCATCCCACTTCTCAGGGTCGCGTGATGTGTGAAAAACGGCCACGACCAAAATACTGTTGTCAGAAACATAGAAGTGAATTCCGTAGGGAAATTTTTTCATGAAATAAACGCGGACAGACCCATAGCGATTCTGAATTGTCAGCGGATTTTCCCTGATGTTGTCTAAAGCTCTGGAAATATGTTTTTCAAACATCCTGCCGAGATCTTCCTTTTGTTCTTCATACCACAGGAATGTATCTTTAATATCGCCCTCGGCTGCTTCAGCAATACCAAGCGTATAGGCCATTACTTTTTAAAGACTTCTTTACTGGCCTCATCCCAACTTCGCACGTTCATTTCCCCCTTTGCTATAAGCTCCATGCGTCTGTTTACTTCTTCCTGCTGCCAGGCAGGTATGGCATCATCTTTCGAAACAGAAACGTAATCCAGGGTTTTTATTAATGAGAGAAAAGCCTGGTATTTGCTTTCTTCGATATTTAAAATCAATTTCTTCATTATTTGCAGGCGCTGGGCAAAATCTCAGCTTAACAAAGATATATGAAACAAAGGTCTTTTAAAAATGCCTGTCTTTTCAGTGATTGCCCAAACGGCATTTTTTAATTTTAAGCAAAGTCGATTCAGCCCGCTTACACATCGGCACCGTACTACAATGCTCCCCTAACATCAGACTTTTCAACACCGGCGTCAACTTCGCGGCGATCTGTCCATAAGTCGCGAGATCCAGATTTCCCTTGTCGCATATCAATAACTTCAGCAATAGCTGTTTCCGCACAAATTGCGATATTTACGTCTTATCGTCAAGGAATTTTTGATGAACGCTTCTCCCAATCTGATTCACGATATTCATGAAATCATTTCCCAGGCACGTACACGTGTTGCGCAGTCTGTGAATTTTGAACGGGTATTAATGTATTGGGAAATTGGTAAAAGGATTTTTGAAGAAGAACAGGGCGGCGAAGAGCGGGCCGAATACGGAATATTCCTGATTAAATCTATCGCTCAGGTGCTGGAGCCGGAATACGGTAGTGGATTTTCTGCCCGGCAGCTTGAGCGGTTTAGACAGTTTTACCGGATTAATCCAATTGCGTCCTCACTGCGGACACAATTCAGTTGGACGCATTACAAATTGATGCTAACCATGGATAATGAAGATAAAAGAGGATTCTATTTGGCGGAAGTCACGAATAACTTTTGGACAGCAAGGGAACTCGAACGCCAAATTAACCGCCAATTTTATGAACGACGTCCTTTAATCATTGACAACGAGTATGTGTTGGCCGCGTTTAAAATGGAGAATCCTCCAGACGATCAAAGTTCTTTATCTTTAGAAAAGATTGAAAAAACGACAAAATCCGAATGAAACAAATCGATAAAATCGGCGGCCACCCCCAGATTTTTCATGAATTTATGCTTGCTTTCAATTCACAACTCTCAACAAATGATTTCTTGTGGACTTATGCCGCTTTAAACGTCAAAAATCCTTCTCTTCAAATTTCGTTAACGGAGAAAGATAAAGTGTCTTTGGGTTGTAAGAAAAAAGAGCTCTATGTTGCTTTACAAGGAACGGAATATATTGAACTACTAAAGAAAATAATAGTTAACATTAGAATTGAGAATTTTGCTTTTGATGTTTTTAGATCTGAGATGTCGGAATCCATTATTGTTTTCTACAATCAATTAATAAATCATTCGAAAAAAAACTTCGATTTAATTCAGAATGACCAAGACCAATCCTTTATCATTAATGGAGATAAAGTTTTTTTAAAGGTTATTGAAAATGCACTACATCAATTACATAATGAAATATTATTGCACCTAGATGATTTTCTTCGTTATCAGAGGGAATACAAACCACTTATAGATTTAATCGAAAAGAATGAAGATTCGAAAGGCTTATTAATAAATAGAAAAGTAACATCTCCATTCTCATATTTTGTCATTGCATTCCTTTGTGAAAACCTCAATTTTCAAATTAATACCAAATGATTTCAATCGTCAAACCGAATGATATAATGTTCAAATATCCTGGCTTTTTTAATCTAGATATGCATCATCATGAATTGCCATCATATCATATACCTGCACATATACAGGGGTCTATGGGAGATGGCAAGGTTTACTTAGATAATAATTACGGCCGTACATTCAATTTGGAGTCCAAAGATCCGTTTGGGAAAACCGAGCAAATGGATTATTTTTATAAATCTGACTATCATGAAATAATTGATGAATTGCGGGTGCCATTTAGGCGGATTCCTGTATTTAAATTCATTGATGATAAAAACTTTATTTCTCTCTATAACGACCTTGTTTTTCGTTCTAAGCGATTTCCTGGAAGTGAAATATGTCTACGTGGTCAAACTAAAGTCTATTTGATTGAAAGAAAAAGTGAGGAGCTTGAATGGCTTTACGGCAATGCTTATACAAAAGAACCTTCCTTCACCCCAAGTTATATAAGAAAAGACTTCACCGAGAATTTTATAAAGGCACTTTGGCACAGTCAGACAGCGAGCATGTTTGATTTCACACTCTATGAATCAGCAAAATTCCTTAATGACAGTCATTTTAATGAACTTTATCACGATATCAAGAATACCCGAAAATCTCCTCTGTTCACAGCACTTTCCTTGGGTTTTGCACAGCATTATGGATTACCCAGCGTGGGCCTTGACCTTACAAAAGAACTCAACGTTGCAAAGTGGTTTGCAGCGTTTCGACTTGACGATGCCTTAAAAAATGATCCTGCAAATATCTCCAATCTCTCTGAATCAACAATATTCATTTTTGGTTGCAGACCAGATAGCATATTTTCTTACCGATCCTTAAAACCAAAGCAT
>JBGTLS010000635.1:0-4211 GCA_041744015.1 Cryomorpha sp.
TCGGCATCATGACTTCCATCGGGATATACAAATCTGATGTGATCTAAAGATGGATCGCTTATGATGATCGTACGACCGTAATGGGTGCTGTCATAAACCGGTTCCGGAAAGCGGTACACAGCGTAATCCGCACGGATTTCATTGTTGTCGCCGGTATCGGAGACATACACGTAGGAGACGTCAGGATCAGGACCAATGGCTACTTCCATGTCTTCCCAATCGATATTGCTGGAACCGAGAATCACATAGTGCGCCTTAATTTCCCCTGATTCAGGGTCAATCAAGAAAATTTTATTTGGGTGACCGCTGTCGTTATGCGCCCAAAGCATGCCCGGATTTGCGCGGCTCCATGCCAGTCCGGATGCTTCGCTTAGCTCTACCTCACCGATCGCTTCCGGAACGGGATGGAATTGAGCTGAAACAGCCATGTTGAATGTTTTATAATCTGTCTCGAAGGGAATGTGGCTCTCCCAATCATACGCGTATCTGCCCGGAGTTTGCGACGCTTCAGGTGGTTTTTCACAACCTGTAAAGATGGATATCATTACAAGCCAAATATGAATAGACAGAATTCTCATACAATGAAAAAAAAGGTGGACAACGAAATGCTGCCCACCTTTTGAAAAAATCAATGATTAGTTTGCACCAAAGGCACCAAAGAATTCACTTGGCGCTGGAGCAGTGAAAGTATGGGCACCATCAAGTGTTACATACGTATTGTGCACAGGAGAGAAATCAACTTTTGCACCAGTGAGCGCAGGTGAATTAGGAGAAAGGTGAAAATCGACACCTGACGCAATCGGTGTAATGTTGTTGCGCAATGGATCGGTGCTGATGTTTTCGCTTCCGCTGAATGTAAATCCGGTTGGATCGTAATTGACAAACATCGGATTGTTTTCGCCTGGAGCACCTGCTACATCGCTTGGAGCAATCGGCGTACGCGAATCGATTCCGATCAAACCTACAGAAGATGTCGCAGCAGTTGGATAAAACTCGTTCACGATGTTTTGTACAGCGCCGTAGTTCCAGTTATAACCGTATTCCACATTGTCTACATCCGGCTCATTCTCACCAGAAACAAGACGCAGTCCAAAACGATTGTTTACCAAAAGGTTGTTGTAGCATTTCCCACCTGCCATGGTCTCATAATTGAGCCCTGCACCGCGGCCAGACTCCGCACGACGATAGCCAGAACGTATGATGGTATTGTTATAGAAATTGGTATATGTAATTCCGCGCACGCCAGGCCCACTGTTGTCTGCTGCTTTCAGGATGTTGGTAGCGCCATTGTAGCCAAGGTTGTAGGCGAAATCACCTGTTACACCTGATTTGATGTTTACAGCGTCACCACCGGTACCACCTGTTACTTCAAATACATTGTATGAAAACAATGTTTTTCCACCATTGATACGGATTGCATCATCTGGCGTGAAAGCTACTTTGGAATTGTGCAACACAAAAATTCCATCCTGACGCATGCCATCTTCACGAATATAATACACGGCGTAACTGGCATCCCCTGCGTCCAATTCTCCACCACCACCTGTCGCTGGCTGGGCCATAGCGTTTTCTTCGCGTACAGCGCCACCTGCATGCAGGATGTCGGTATATTGAATCACGAGGTCACCGGCTACATTTGTGCCGATAATACCACCCCAAAGCTGACCAATTCCTTCATTTTTACTGGAATTAAGCAGTGCATTTGAAGGTACCATTTGCACACGGTTTCCTTCTTCACCCATCACGTAAAGTGAACCGAAAACTTCGATAAACCAGGCTTCGCCGTTTGGACCTTCCTGAAATTCAAGCGTTACACCTGCAGGAATCGTTACAGCTTCACCTTGTGGTACCTGCCAGTCGGCTTCTACCGTATAGGTCTGGCCTGCCTGAAAATCAATTGTTGTCATGTCCACAGCCGCAGGGCCCGGGTTTACCGGTGGTGTATTTTCTGTGTCGTCGTCACTACAGGAAGTGATGGTAATCATTGTGGCCGAAAAGAGCAGCCATTTCATTGTGCTTTTCATCTTTGTGTTGTTAAGGTTTAACATGTTGGTTCTATTTAATTATTGTCTGTAAAGATTGTAGCGCACACCGATGCGGTAGCTCTGACCATAGAGGTCTCTGCGCACAAATGCCGTATTGTTTGGGTCGGTCTGATAAGGATAAGGATCGTCTGGCACGGCCAATGGCTTGTCAACATACAGTTGGTAAGGCGTATTGAGCAGGTTATTCACCTTGACGAAGAGCACCCAGCCACCTTTGAATCCTTTCTCAACTGATAGGTCGAGTTGCACCATGGGGCTCATGATATGATCGGCGCCGAAAAACGGTGATACAAATGCAATCCTTTCGCCAGTGTAATTCAATACCAGCTGCGCGTCCAAACGATTCTTCTGGTCTTTCCAAAGGAAGCTCAGGTTACCGATATGGTCTGACTGTCCTTGCAGGCTGCGCGTCTGATTTACGATGGTGGAAGAACCATCGGAATTGAGCACAATTTTATTGGTGGTTATCGAAGACCTCGTGTATGTATAATTAAACCTGATACCCAACCGGTTAAAATATTTGGTATAATCCGCTTCCAGACCAATATTGGTCGCATCGTCAAAATTCTGTGGCAGTATCTGATTGGTGGATGGAGATTCATCCGCACTTGAAACTTGCGGAAACCCATATTCAATAGGATCTACAATGAGTTTGTAAAAAACGCCAACCAAAATCTGATCAATTCCTGAAGGAAAAAACTCGTAGCGCAAATCGGCACTATGGCCATAAGAAGGACGCAAATCCGCATTACCCCGCTCGCTGTACAAACCATCACCGCCCCCGGCTCGTCGAATGGTAGGAACAATTTCATAAAAGCCAGGTCGACTGATTCCTTTAAAATAAGTCGCTTTCATATTTGCTTTTGGCGTAAGCCGCTGCTTAATGCTCACGGAAGGAAACAGATCGAGGTAATCCTGCTCCTGTGAAAGTGCCACATCACTGGCCGAAGCAGCCGTCGCATTTATCGCATAAGTCTGCACGGTTTGCTCAGCCCGCACCCCCGCTTCGATACCGGTTTTCCCGATTTCCCATTTTGTATTCACGTATCCGGCGAAGATGCTTTCTGTCGCATCGTACACCAGGTTGCTACGGTCGCCACTTCCAAGTGGATTGGCCATGGTGGAAAATTGCACATCGCCGAATTCATTCCAGTCCTGACCGCGGAATTGACCAAATACCTGAGAGTAATTGTAATAATTGAAATAATTGTCCCGCACTTTGTTTCGTGCCACACCACCGAATTGAATTTCGGTTTTCTCATTTACGATGCCTGGCTGGTAGCGAAAATTGAGATACATCGATACATCTGTATCCTTATTGCGTTCCCAGGTGCGCGAATTTCGGGTACCCTGGAAATAAACAATTTCGTTGCTGATCTCATTGGTCGCCGTGTTTCGTTCTCCTGCACGGGAGAAAACACCGTCGTCAGGTCGGTCATTTTCTGCCGTGGAATAAATCCCTGACCAATCAAACGAGAATACTGGCGAAAATTTGTGCTCGCCCCGAAGGTCAAAAATGGTAATGTCCTGGAATATATTGCTGAATCGGGTAATGGGATATACCGCATAACTGTCAGAAGAAACAAACGACTGTTGTCTAAACTGATCGCGAACACGGAATTCATTGAGCAGGAATTTTCCGGCGTATAAACTCAGGTTGTTTTTTGCATTGAACCGGTAGTCCAACTTACCGTGAAATGCGATGCGCTGTAATTGCGAGCTGGTTTCCCTTTCAATGAGATCCCGCATCACAAGCGGATTTCCCTCCCGGCTATTCACACCTGGGTCATAGAAATAATTGTTAACCGGACGGTAGGAATTCTGAAAACTACCGCCGAGCATTACCCCAAGCTTTTTATTCAAAAAGCGGTCGCCATAGGAAAGATTTGCAAAAACATCCAGGAGTGGCGCCACGTGCTGTATGGTCATATTTTCCACTGGAAAATCGTCGGGGGTGGCCCGGTATGCAGGTCCGTGGATTTCAGATGGTGACTGCATGTTTAATTCTGACCTGTCGTACGTCGCAAAATCTCTTTCGAAATGCAGCTGGTTATAACCGAATTGAAGATCCGCATCCAGCATAAATTCAGATGGAGCAGATTTCATTACCATATTAACTGTACCACCAATCGCATCCGCTTCCATATATGCAGAAAGTGACTTGTA
>JBGTLS010000636.1:0-6336 GCA_041744015.1 Cryomorpha sp.
AATAATTTCCACCCCGACAGCTGTGCCGATGAAAAATATAAACCCTACGAAGGGCGAAAACCGGTAAAACCGCACAAAGCCGAGAAAGAGAATAGAAGCGAGCAGGGCCGTACGCGACCCGGACATGAACAGGGCGATGAACAGGGGAATGATGAGCCAGCGCAAGTCGGATTTGGTAAACAGGCCGCTGAAGTACTCCCGGGCCAGTATGATTAATACCAGCAAAATACTTGTGAAAAGCCCCAGGCCGTTTGGATTTCCAAAAATACCGCGAAACCGTCCACCGTGCGAAATGGCAACCCCCGGATCAGTAAAACGCATCACGAAACCGATGATGATCATCAAAACCCCAAAAAACAGGATATCGCGGATCACTTTGGGGCCGCTTTCGCGGAAAGCGTAGAGGAGAAATTGCGGAATGGCGAAAAACAGGAGAAGGTAAGAAAGCTGTTTTTGAAAACCCGTGAATATGGCCGGGGAAAAATAGAGTCCGACGAGGGCGATGAGAATAAACGGCAGAAAATATTTATAGATATTGTTGAGCGGGGCGAATTTGTGTCGGTCGAAAATGACGATGACCGTCAGCAAAATGATGTAGACGTTTTTGAAAACCTTGGCAAAATCCGTGGCGGGTCTGAGGTTGTCGCTCAGGAGCAGGATAAAGAAAAAGCCGAGCAGGATTTCGAAGTAGAGTCCCTTTCGCCAGAGCAGAATGATGGAGAGCAACCCCACTCCGAAAAAAGCCGGAATGCTCAAACTGCCCACCACATACCAAATGGCGAAGAGGATCAGAACCGCTTTTTGTCGAATGATAAAATCGTACATGGACCAGATTGGGGTCAAATATCGCAATCAGGGGGGATATATAGAGGGATGGGATATGAGGTGATGACACACGGTCAATTGACCATAGATGTGAAATGAGATTTACATCCATTTATACGATACGAGGAAAATCTCTAAGATGGTTTTTAGTTAGAGTTTTGTAGCTTTAACAATAACATTAAAAAGCCTTTCAGGCATCGGGTGAGATAGGAAAATACAGAAAAATTAAATCGACGTAAAATGGCAACATATTCAAAATTTGAAGAAATAAAACGCACCAATGAGATTGGACAGGAATATTGGAGTGCACGGGAATTATCTGAGGTTTTGGAATATGCCAAATGGGATAAATTTCTCAACGTAGTAGAAAAGGCTAAACAGGCTTGCAAGAACTCGGGTCAGGAGCCGAATGATCATTTTCCCCTTGTGGAGAAATTGATCGATTTACCCAAAGGAGCTAAAAGGGCTATAGGGGATATTCACCTTTCAAGGTATGCTTGTTATTTGATCGTACAAAATGCCGACCCTTCAAAAGAGGTAGTGGCCCTGGGTCAAACCTATTTCGCCATTCAAACCCGAAGACAAGAGGTTCTGGATGAAAAATTCGGAAAACTCCCATCGGAGGAAGAAAAAAGGCTATTCCTCAGGAAGGAAATGGCGGAACACAATAAGCAACTGGCAGATGCGGCAAAAAAAGCAGGCGTTATTAAACCCTGGGAGTATGCCGTTTTTCAAAATCACGGCTACATGGGATTGTATAGTGGACTTGGGGCAAAAGAAATTCACACCAAAAAAGGATTGCAGAAAAGTGAAAATATCCTTGACCACATGGGAAGTACAGAGTTAGCTGCCAACCTTTTCCGTGCTACTCAAACGGAGGAGAAATTGAAAAGAGACAATATCAGGGGGAAACAAAAAGCCAATCAAACCCACTATGAAGTTGGTAAAAAAGTGCGTCAAACCATCAAAGAATTGGGCGGTACTATGCCTGAAGATTTACCAACGGAAGAAAGCATCAGGAAAATTGAATCCAAAAAGACTGGAGGCATTGGTAAAAAGCATTAGTTGCCCGGTAGGAAAATCTTTAGAATGTAATCAAACGCCTGGCTAAAGCCATCGGAAAGCCCAAAATCCCCACTTGCTAATTGCCGGTGGCTAAAGCCTCCCGGCAATTATTGGGGCATGCTCATCATCTGATCAATTGACGCACTTTGTTCAGCGAACAGGCACGTTAATCGCTGCAGCGATGTTTCCTAAAAATTTGGTTGCACCATTAAAATCCCATTTACCGGGCGGCTTTAGGGGTTGAACTACCTTATGGCATAAAAGGATTTGAAAACCGGGAATCAGAAACAAAAACCTCATCGTTGAGCGTCTGTAAAAACGCCAGAATCTGCATTTTTTCTGTTTCGGTGAATGACATGCCACCGGTTTTCGTATGGGCCATTTTGTTGTCAATGGTGGGTTGGTCTAAGACACCTTCGCTGTAAAAATCGATCACCTCTTCAAGTGTGGAAAAACGGCCGTCGTGCATATAAGGTGCGGTGAATTTCAGATTCCTCAGGGAGGGGATTTTGAATCGCCCGGCATCTTTGGGATTTTTAGAGACATTGTACAAACCGGAGTCGAAATGGGGCGAATGGGTATCTTGCAAACCATTGTTGGCAAAACCGCCATTGGTGCCCAATCCATGCGCATCGGTGGTATGGCAGGGTAGACAATTGCCCATGCTCTGATCGTTTACAATCACGAAACCCTGATATTCATCGTCTGTAAAAAAAGTTTCTCCGCGCAACACCCGATCGTATTTGGATTGGTGCGAGATGAGCGTCCGCAAAAATTGTCCCAGGGCGTATGACACCAATTGGCTGTCGATGGGCATATCGCCAAAGGCTTTTTCAAACATCGGCGGGTACATTTCGCTGTTCCGGAGCCGCGATTCCACCAATGTCCAGCTCAGGTTCATTTCGTCGTGTTTACGAACAGGTTCAAATATCTGATCTTCGATCGTGGCGGCACGTCCATCCCAAAACATTCCCTTATACCAGGCCAGATTGAACAAGCCCGGTGTATTTCTCTTCTGTTTCGCTCCGTGGAATCCTTCACTAAAGCGAACACCCAAATCAGAAAAAGCGTGTTTATGTTTGTGACAACTACCGCAGGAAATCGTGCTGTCCACACTCAGTGCCGGGTCATAGAAAAGGAACCGACCCAGTTCAACACCGGGTATGGTTGGTGGATTATCGTCCGCCACCGGCATGGAAGGAAAATGCGGAAGCACGGGAAAAATGTAAGGTTGAGGCAGGTGCACGACAAATAACCCAAGTACAAAAATGCTTGCAAAGGAGACAATGTTGGATCTGGAAAACCTGGCCATTTGATCAATCGACTATGATGACCCTGTGAACTTCGGTGGACAGGTTGGTCGTAATATTCAAAAGATATTTTCCGGGATGAATATCAGATACGTCGATAAAAAATTTCGTCGGACTGATGCCATACCGCTTCACCACAACGCCCTGTTCGCTCACGAGTTCGATAGACTTGATAATGTGATACCCCGGAACATTTTTGACAGCGATATGAATTTTGTCATTCGTCGGATTCGGATAAATCGTCATATAATTGGGGGCATCCGATTTTTCAACTGTGTGGACAAAAGTGGGCTCGATGGTAAAATTATCGATCATCCATCCTTCACTGGTGCCCGGAATGGAGTCGCTTATGAAGCTGTATCGCAAGCGTAAGGTGTCCGTTGATTCAAATAGCCATCCGAATTGAAAGCACAACCACACTTCTCTCCACGTATTGTCTGAACCTGAAAAAGCCAGATTCCCATCGCTCAGCTCGCCTACATTGTCAAATTCGTATCCGTAATAATTATAAGTGTACGCACTCGTAAAAGCATTCTCCCAACTCACACCCTGGTCTATGCTGAATTCAACCATCCCGCCATCCAGTGAATCGATGTCTAGTTTTTGCATCCATTTTACAGCCGCTACATTGGACCAATAATAACTCCAGTAAATTTCCTCCGTGAGTGGAAGGGTGATATAAAACCGTGCAGTATCGGAAACGGGGTATGGTAGCAAGGTATCCGTGACAAGGGCATTGACCGGTGAATAGGCCGCATCAAACAGGTTTTTTTGCGGTACGCCTATTTGCCAGAGCGTGCTGGAGGAATCAATGACAATGGGAACCACATCCGGGTTGTCAATCTGGTCAAAGTCCTGATAATAAAACTGACCGGATATACCGGAATGGATCAATCCCAAAAGGAATACGAGAAGGAGGGTTTTGGTTTTCATGTTTCAGAGATTGGCTGTTGCCGCTAAATGTATGAAAACACCAACTGAATAAAACCGGGTGTAATTAAAATATGTATTGATCTGAGCGTTATATTTTTTGCAAAAGAGGAAAGCTAAAGTGAGGGAAGGAATGAAGATCATAATTCCCCATATACGCCCGCGCTCAGGGGCATTACGGCCTTCGCAGCGCAAGCATGGAAGGTGCTATTTGCTTTGAATCTGTACTTTAGGCAAGTATTTTCGGCCAGATTATGCAATTTATCTTTAAACTTGCGTTAAAAGTCCAACTGAAACCAACCGATCATGAACAAAGCTTTTCGCATTTCAATTGCAATACTGGGCGTAGTGGGCCTTGCATCTTTTGGTCACACGCAGAGGATCAAGTTGCCCAAGCTCTTTATGAAGAACTATGCACCTGTCGAAGCCGGCGAAGTGCGCATAGGCGATGAGCGACACGATGTGGAAACTTTCTACTTGTGTAAACACGAGGTGACCAATCAGGAGTACCGTGAGTTTTTGTATCACATTGCCGCTGACCAGCCCGACTTGCTGCCCGTTGTGGTCATTGATACGGCGGCCTGGTTAACTGCCGCACCACACAGCGAGCCTATGGCAACTCATTACCACCGACACCCTGCATACAACGAACATCCCGTGGTGAATATAAGCTACGAAGCAGCCCTGATTTACTGCAAGTGGCTTACAGAATTTAACCGTGACAAAGGCCTGTTTGCAGAAGCAAATGGATACGAAGTGACCTACCGGCTGCCCGAAAGGGCTGAGTGGGTGAAAGCTGCCAGCAGCAGCAACCCCTCAAGCCAATACGCCTGGGGTGGCCCACATGTGCGCGGCACCGATGGAACTTTTCTTGCCAACTTCAGGGCTTTCTCAGACATTACGATGCGTTATGACTTGAAGGAGAAAAAGGTCGTGCAGATGCCTTATCCAGGTGAGTTGCCCGCGTTTGATCCCAATGACCGCGTCAATTTTAATCCAGCCTACACGGCGCCAGCCCGTTCATTCGGAGCAAGCGAATTGGGTTTTTACCACATGAATGGCAATGTGGCCGAGATGCTCGCCACGCCTGACCAGGCTGCCGGCGGTTCATGGCTGCATGCAGGTTACGACATACGCAATGAAAGCCTGATGGAATACAGCGAGCCGGGACCTTTGGTGGGTTTCAGAACGCTCGCAGTGGTGACGGTCAGGTAAAAGGCTTAAAGGGCTGCCATGGAGAGATGTGCTCCATGCATCGCTCCCACTAACTGATGGCTTCCACAGCCTGCTTCACATCGTGGACTCTAAAGCCTAAATCCATTTCTCATTATTACCGGGGGGGAGGCATTGGTGCCGGAGACCTTACCGATGGGACGTTGCAACAGTAGTCCTTCGCAGTTCATAATTTGTACTTCTCCCCCCTGCTGATTCTTTTTGCAGCATGTCCTTGGTAATTAAATCATTGATATCGCGTATAGCAGTATCTTTTGAACACTTCGCGATTTTTGACCATTTGGAGGAAGTCAGCTTTCCCTCAAATCCATCGAGGAGTTTGTTCAATAAATTCTTTTGTCTTTCATTGATGGAAGTTCCAGCATGCCGGGTCCAAAATTCGGCTTTGAATAGCACGCGGATCAACAATGCATCTGTCGATTGCAAAGAATGAACCAAACAGGTTAAGAACCATTGAATCCATTCGGTAATATCAAGATTTCCTTTTTGGGTTTTTTCCAGTATTTCATAGTATTCCTTGCGTTGTATTCTTATTTGGGCCGACATGCTGTAAAAGCGCTGATTGCTTTTGTCTGATTGCGCCAATAAGCTATCGGTCAAGGCCCTCGCTATCCGCCCATTCCCATCTTCAAACGGATGGATGGTCAGAAACCATACATGAGCAATGGCAGCTTTCAACACCAAATCGGTGTCTGTATGATTGTTGTACCAATCCAAAAACAGATTCATTTCATTTTCCACCATGGAAGAATCCGGTGCCTGAAAATGTATTTTTTCCTTTCCCAAAGCTCCTGAGACCACCTGCATCGGCCCGGTACTGTCCTTCCTCCAATCGGCAACGGTGATTTGGTACATCCCACTTCTGCCCGTCGGAAACAAGGCTGCGTGCCAGTCAAAAAGTCTGTTAGCCGTCAAGGGCTGAAAACAATTTTGAGTTGCATCGAGCATCATCTCCACCACACCGTCCACATGT
>JBGTLS010000637.1:0-8494 GCA_041744015.1 Cryomorpha sp.
TCGCTGACTACGCCGACCTCGACGCCCCGCTATTGACCACCAACGATCCCTTTAAGGGCGTGACGTTCAGAAAAGGAGAGGTGATCATACCGAACAGGAATGGGATAGGGGTGGAGATGGTTGGGCAGATCTAAAGAATAGAACCAGAGCCATGTCATTCCAGGGAATGATGAGTTGGTTTTAGCCATGCCCCTCAGGAGTCGGGGAAATTGCCAGCAAAGACTTTTGCCTATTGCCCCTCGTCTGTCGAATATCTAATTCGAAGCTTTCGTTACCTGGCACGTCTTGCACTTTTCATATGGAGGTTCAGAAAAAACTTCAATCAAAGGTAAATATCGGTTTTCATCGGAATTTGAATCGTTTGAAAAGAATGGATAACGCAGTGTGGGATTAAATTGTGTATCTGAAATACATCTTGAACACAAGGTGTCAATCCTGGCGTAATATGTTCCTAAAAGCCGATCATTGTCTTTTGGTTTTGGCTGGGCCTTACAATGGTCTGACAGTACCTCAGCCCTGATGGAATGATCAAAGTCAAACCTAAATGAAGGGATGGTATCACCATTCAATATTTGAGCAAAAAACCGAAAAGTTTCATAGATACCCGGACGCAGTTCGGTTTCTGTAGCGACGCGCGAGAATTGGAGGCCATAGCTGGATTTCATGGCATGATGCAAGCCGCAGAATGACAAAAATCCAACATTTTGAAAAGGGGCCATTGTGTTTTTGAGCTTGTTATATATATACTCAGATCCAAATAAGTCAAATGACAAACCGTCAGAATTATAACAGGGAACACTATCATGAATCATAGCATCAGGATAATTATTCAAAATAGCTTTTCGGTATAACAGCTGTTGAGCGGTAGCTGTGTAGTAGGGCGCAGGAACATCACAGGTTCCATGGGTTAAAATAATTGGAATACGGAAATCATCCCTTATCAATTCGTCGCGGACTAAAAAGGCAGGACTAAAAGAAATACCGCCAATAAACTCCTGCATATCCCGACCTTTCCATATGGGCGGAAAAAAATTCCGACATGCGGGATCATTTTCACAGATGTCGAGATTGTCCATGGTTTCCGAAAAAACCATTTCGTATTCATTATACGTCAGGGAATGACTGGAAAAGTCATTTTCTCTCATCAATGCCAAATGCAGGGACGTGACACTGCCGAAACTAAACCCGAGCAGGAAAATTTTGGTGGGATCAATGCGTGCATGCGAATCATCACTGATGCTTGATAAATAGAGTGCTTTTCGGATGGCTGCCCTGACATCCCTGATGGCAAATTGAATTCCAAAAAGCAATTCTTCTTCACTGCAAATCTCCGCTTCTTTTCCACCAAAAATGGGATCTTTGGGCGTCGTGTAATCCGGGACTATCGCCACATATCCGCGCCTGGCAAATTCAATCCCATGCGCAACTACAGATGAGTGATTTTTGCCTCCACCTCCGCCGTGAAGTATTACGACAAGCGGTTTTCCCGCAGAGTCATAAGGGGCGATTGCTGAATAATATACATCATAAGCCGAATTGCCATCTTCAATATCCCGCAACGGATTTCTGGTTGGATGCAGAGGTTGATCCGGAATATATTTTCCGTAAGCGTATTGATATGTACCTTTCGAACAAACCTCTAGAACACTCGTGGCCTCCGGACAAACCTGATCCACTGCCTCCGCATAATAATAATTTAATTTATTTTCTTTAATATCGGGGATATCGATATTCGGATGGTAAACGGGGAAAGGAGAATCCCGTAGATCATATAAAGGGTCCAAACAATTCCAGGCAGATTGTGTGTATCCCGAAATTGATAAAA
This sequence comes from Cryomorpha sp., assembly GCA_041744015.1. Lineage (GTDB taxonomy): Bacteria > Bacteroidota > Bacteroidia > Flavobacteriales_D > Cryomorphaceae > JBBQZU01. The sequence goes on from JBGTLS010000637.1 coordinate 1,826, forward strand.
TGAAGAAAATGATGAACAAATTGTGCTTTTTCATCCGATGGGTTCTGAAATGATTGCTTGCCAAGGTAAAAAATATCTTTGTTTTACGCTGCTCAGCCTTAATCCTGAGTAGTGAGTGATACTTGATACTTTGGCCTTACACCTTACCACTTTCACCTTACGCCTTAGCACTTACGCCTTTCCACGTATGCCTTATCACTTTCGCCTTACTACTTACTCCCCAAATACCAATCCACCCACGCATCAACCTGCTTCACAGAATTAGGTCGAAGGATGACTTGATGTTCGCCGTTGAGCAGAAACATGGTAGGCGTGGCGAAAACATAGTAATCCTTGGCCACCGGGCTCTCCCATTTTTTATAATCACAAAAACTCAGGAAGGGGAAGCTTTTGGCAAAATTCCGGAAGGCAGTGGTTTCGTCATCGAGAGATATGAAGACCACCTCCACATCGTGCTGTTTCCACTTGTCGTAGAGTTTTGCGATCTCCGGAATTTCTTCCGTGCATTTGGGGCACCAGCTTGCGCCAAAAACGATGAGCTTGTGACCGGCGTTGAGGCCGGAAAGATTGGTGGGAGAGGTGACGGGTAGTCCTTTTCGGAAACGATCACCCGTGAAAGTGATATCGGGCGCCGTATTCCCTTTTTTCATGGCGCGATAAGTTTCAAGCTGTTTGGCCAGGTCGTCATTGAGCGTGCAACTGCCCTGGGTGAGGGCTTTGAGAGCGAGGTATTCCGCCGCTTCGAAGAGGCTGTGCCGCTCCAACAGGTCAAAGAGGTAGTTGGTGATTTCGTTGAACTTCTTCTCATCGTTTTCCAGGCTCGCCAGGAGATGGTCCGTGCTGATGTTCATTTCGATAAATACAGAGTCGAGGTCCTTGCCCATATTTTCGAGTAGCCAGTAGTGGCTCTCAATGGCGTCTTTGTAGAGTCCACTCTTGTAAAGGCGGTGGTCGCTGTAGTTCAATTGCCGAAAGGCGGCAATGGTGGCGGGAATCTCTTCGGGTCGGTATTGCGCTACAGTTGATACGGAACTCACCAAACGGCGGGTGGGCAGGAACCAGCGCACGTAGCTGTCGGGGTCGAGGTTATCTACAAAAAATTTGTCCTCTGATTTGATGCGTCGTTTTTCCTCAACGATCATTTCTTTGGCTTCGTTTGCTTTCGCAAAAAGGGGGTCTGCGCCGTACATCCGCTCCAGGTAAATCCATGCACTGAGGGCCTGCTCGCGCCTTGGGTGCTCCGTGGCATAACGCTCGAAGGCCTGTTGTTCGTTACCCGCGGTACACCTCACACTTTCAGGCACTGCAAATATGCCCCCTTCGAGCTCCGTGTTTTCTCCTGAGAGGATTACGAAATAGGCTTTATTGTCTTCAGCTGCCAGGTATCCCATCCCGTGGTCTTTTTTGCCGAAAGGCAGGGTAAATCGGCCTTCCTGATCTGTCTCCACCTTAGCAATGGGGTAGGTTTGCATGCCCTCAAAGCCTGTGAGAGTTATCTTTTGACCGGCTAGCTCTGGAAAGTGGCCGGAGATGGCCTGGGCGGAAATGGCTGTGGAGGTAAGCGTCAGAAAGGAAAAAAGCAGCAAGTGAGGAAGCGACAAAGCCGACAAAAACCCGCCGGGTTTGCCCCTCATGAGCTGCACGGATACAGGTGAATGAAGCAACCCAAAGGCGGGAAAGGTCCAGCTCAACTTTTCAAATGTATTGCACATGAGTGTTTGGTTTTTTTGTCAAAATTCCCGCACAAGATAGTTATGAAATGTGACCCTGCATGCGCATCTTACAAATCACCGACTGGCATATATCATTTGAGCCTCATATCCAATTGTCTTATATCTTGCTTACTCCCGAATACATCGCACGGACAGGCCATCGGCGCGCGTCTCGTAGTACGTATAGACGCTGTTGATATTAAAGAACAGGTTGCTGGCATTAACACCGTTTAAATTACTACTCCAATAATGGCCAGATGAACCGACATACCAGAACACGTTGTTACCGCCGCCACGCCGGCCAGCGGTGGTGAACTTGAGCGGGGATGTGAAAGCCCCGACCCTGTTGCTGCTGCTCCAACTAAGTCTCTCGTTATTCAGCTCTGCTAATGTGGGTATACGATAGCCATATGGGCAGGGGTTGTTTATACCGTTCACATTTTGCCAGAGGTTGTTGTTTTGCGGGTGGCGCCAGTCATATTGAACTGCTAAGCCGGAGCTTATAATGAATTGGCCATGTCCTGGTGTATCCGTGGTGCTGATGACGTTTGTCGTAGTTGAGTTTCGGCATTGATGGCCATCACTGAAGCGGCCCCATTGATAGAGGTCGCCATAGCCGGATTCGTTGTTAAAAGCTGTGGCCACATTAGAAGCCCCTAAGTTGCGATCCATCCACACTTTGCCTGTGGCAGGATTCAACACTTCCACTACTTCTGCCCCGCCGGGTATGCAGTGCACGGTGCCCTCCCGGTAGGTGCCGAAAAGAAAACCTGTATTTCCGGTTGTGAAGCTCGCCCAGTCACTCCATGGACCTAAGCCCAATTGGGTTGAATAATCGCAAGTACAGCGCACACGCCATTCGTAGACGGTGCTTTGAAATAACGCGTCGGCTTGAATGGTTGCAGTATTCAGATTGTCACCAGGGAGATCGATGAAAGCGGAGTTCGAGCTTTGAGGTGTTCTTATTTCCACCTGACATTGTGATGTCGTCTGCGCGAGCGCATTCCATACCAGGCCAATCTCAGTGCTATCGGGAGAGAAGAAGCTTTGAAGATTGTCAACCGGGCCGCACGAAACCACTTCCAGTTCTAAAGTGCATATCTGTCCTCCCAGTTCCAGGTCAAAAGATGCGATACCAGCGTTGGCAGGTGTTCCAGATAGGCTGTAATTAACAGATCCATTGCCATTGTTAAATGATCCATTTATAAGAGAGGCCGTTAATCCCTCTACCCCGCTGGAGTTTACTGACTGACTTGGATAAATGCCACCATTTCCTCCCTCGTACGGAACCGTGACACTCATGCCCTCTGTTGCCATGTCTTCCACAATGGCTTCATTGGTGCTGGCATCACTGCATCCTAGGTTTTCAATGCTTGCCGGTGCCTGTGTTAACGTATCTTTCATACAACGAACTGATCGACCTCCGGCACGTTCTCTTCCCTGCACCAAAGCGTTGCTGCTGGAGTAGATATCCAGGCCATAAGCTAGTTTGTCTGACACCGTGCTGCTCCAGTAATGGCCAGCCACACCGACATTATAGAGCGCGCCATTGTTGTAGCCACGCCCGCCGGCAGCAGGCAGCTTTAAGGGTGAATTAAAGGCACCAGCTACGTGATTTGTAGGCCATTGAAGTCTATCCTGGTTCCACTCGCTATCTGATGGTAAACGGTAGCCGGCAGGACAGGGATTGTTAATACCGTTTAACCCTTGCCAGAGATTGTTGCTTTGTGGGCTAAGCCAATCTGAATATGGGGGAGTTACAGAATTTTGACTCAGGATAAACGATCCATGATCCGGATATTCACTGCTGCTGATTACACTTGTTATAGGCGAAGTGCGGCACTGATGCCCATCGCTAAACCGTCCCCATTGGTAGAGGTCGCCGTATGACTCCGCATCATTGGAGGCGGTAGCCACCCGGGCGGCCCCGAGGTTGCGGTCCATCCAGGTCTTGCCTGTCATGGGGTTCAGAACGTCAACAAAGAACTCTGCAATTCCAGGGATGCAATGAACAGTACCCTCAGGAAAAATGCCGACAGGAATGCCAACATTTCCAGTGGTGAAGTTATCCCATTCACTCCAGATACCTATACCTTCAAGTGGTGCAAAATCGCAGGTACAGCGAACGCGCCAGTCGTAATTGGTATTTTGAAATAAACCGCCGAACTGTAGTGTGTAGGAATTGAGGTTATTACCGGTTATCCCAATGATCGTTGAAAAAGGATAGCCTTGAGGGACAAATTCTATTTCACAGCCCGTCGTAGTCTGTTCCATCGAATTCCATGTAAGAAGCACTTGTGCACTATCAGAGGCAATTACGTTGTTGAGGTTTTCAACCTGCGGACAGAAATAAACCTCCAGCTCGAGTGTACACGATTGTCCGCCTATTTCCAAATTGAAGAAGGCTGTTCCTGCGCTGGTAGCAGTGCCCGAAATACTATAAGTTACTGATCCATTTCCAAACACTAAAACGCCGGGTTCAAGCGTAGCCATTAAACCATCAACGCCAAAAGAGCTCACCGTCTGGCCGGAATATACGCCTCCATTGCCTCCCGTATAAGGAATTACGGCATTCACACCCTGCGCCGCTACCCCCTCAACAACGGCGCCATTGATGATGGCATCACTACAACCCAGGATCTCAATATTTGATATGATATCTTTAATGCAGCGCACGGATAGACCGGTTCCGCGTAATTGATCGTTCATAACAGCATAACCTGATTGAACTTCCAGATGTCGGGATTCGGGGTTGGCACGCGTGCTGCTCCAATAGCGGCCTTGCGATCCAATGTTGGTCAGGATACCATCATTATAGGCGAAGCGGTACCCGGCGGCACTTAACTTTAATGAGGAACCAAACGCACCATTTATATTGGCGCTGCTCCAACTCGCGCGCTCGTTATTCCACTCTGCCTGCGTCGGTACCCTGTAACTATCCGGGCAGGGGTTGTTGATCCCATTCACTCCCTGCCAGAGGTTGTTGTTTTGAGGGCTGCGCCAATCGTATGGATAGGCTGAAGAAACTATAAAATTGCCATGACCTGGTTGGTTGGTGCTGCTGAGTGTGTTTGTTGTGGGGCTATTTCGGCACTGATGTCCATCACTAAAACGACCCCATTGGTAGAGGTCACCATAGGCCTGAACGTCGTCAAGAGCAGTGGCTGCCCGGGAAGCGCCTAAGTTGCGGTCCATCCACGTTAAGCCCGTGGTGGGGTTCAAAACGTCTTTCACCACATTCGTGCCCGGGTAACAAAAAACGGTACCCTGTGGAAAATTGCCTTCAGGAATCCCCATATTTCCGGTTGTGAAGTTGTTCCATTCACTCCATGGACCTTCTCCCATCAGTGGCGAAAAGTCGCAGGTGCAGCGCACACGCCATTGGTAGTTGTTGTTCTGAATAACTGAATTTGCCGGAATCGTAAATGAATTCAACCCATTTCCAGGAATATTGATGAAGTTTGTAAAGGGGTTGCCCTGCAGGCCAATTTCAATTTCACATTTGGTGGTAGTCTGGGCGACGGCATTCCACGTCAGATTAACCTGTCCACTGACAGGAGCAACGACGCTGTTTAGATTTTCAACTTGTAAACACGAGAAAACCTCCACTTCGGCGGTGCAGCTGATTCCTCCAAACTCAAGATTAAAAGAGGCTATACCGGCACTGGCAGGGGTGCCTGTAATGGCAAAAGTCAAAAAGCCGTTGCCGCTGGCAATGGTCCCGGCCTGTATGGAAGCTGTTAAACCAGTTACACCGGTGGATTGAATCGTTTGACCTTCATATTGTCCACCATTACCTTCTGAATATGAAATAACGGTCGTAACACCATCTGCTTCCACATCAGCTACAAATACCGCATTGGTTGTCGCATCGCTACAACCCAATGTACCTATGATTGCAGGAAGAACTTTAATGCAGCGCACCGATAGACCATGTACCCTGTTTGGCTCCTCGAAGTAATTGGGTTCGGTGCCGATGATAATATAGTTTACGAATCCAACGCCGCTGTTCCAGTATCTGCCTGCTAAACCATCGTGGGTGATATGGGAATTTCCCTGACCGCGAAAGCCTGCCATGGTAAACTTAAGTGGTGACTCAAAAGCCCCTGAGACAGTATTGCCCCCTGTCCAGCTATTACGCTCGCTATTCAACTCAGCAGCTGTAGGTACTCTGTATCCGTCCGGGCAGGGATTGTTGATTCCACTCAACACCTGCCAAAGGTTGTTGTTTGGCGGATCGATCCAATCTTCATAATATTTGTCGTCTGGCGAAATAAAATCACCATGCCCCGGCGTTGGGCTGCTGCTCACCGCACTGGTAGTTGAAGAGTTTCGACACTGATGACCATCGCTAAACCTGCCCCATTGATAGAGATCTCCATAGGCAGCCGAATCGGTGGGGGAGGTCGCCACCTGAGATGCTCCGAGGTTGCGGTCCATCCACGTTCTTCCGGTAAATGGATTGAGTATGTCAACAATTTCGCTGGGACCAGCTGCGCAAAAAACAGAACCCTCCGGATATTGAGGTGGCGGGGGTTCTGTAATGGTGGAATCTTTGACCACTGTAACAAAATTCGAAATGGCAATGCACCCCTGGAGATTGACAGGATCGATATTGACTATATTAAAGCCCGGCCCATATGCACCGTGAACAATCCTGTAGGTACCATCGGGATAATTGTCAAAGTTAAATGCACCTGTGGTGTTTGTGGCCAATATTTGCGTGCCCTGCGAATTGAGCAAAGCGAAACGCTTAAGGGGCCCCGTAGCTCCCTGAGCCTGGAAATTCAGGATGCCTCCGTTGAGGACCGTGTCGCCCAGCGCATACAAGGTTCCTCCGTTCACAGTGTAAGGTACTATGGGTATCAGGTTACTTACTTTGGCGCACAAAGGCAACTCAGAAAGGCGTGTGACCCCATCAAGATCTTCATAACTCTCTACACTCACGTACGCCACA
>JBGTLS010000638.1:0-2130 GCA_041744015.1 Cryomorpha sp.
ATTTTTCTCTTTCCATGTTTGGCTACCTTTAGGGCAAAATTTTTGAAAACCCACCCATTTTTCGGGTGCAAATTTACATTTAAAAGCCCGGTCACAAATGAATGAACTTCGCGACAAAGCTGCGCGCCTCGATGCCGCTGATCCACTGGCATCTTTTCGGGATCAGTTTCATTTTCCACAACACGAGGGCAGACCGGTGGTTTATTTCACCGGCAATTCGCTCGGTCTCCAGCCCACGAGCGTACGCGATACGGTGAATGCCGAATTAGACGATTGGGCAAAATTTGGCGTGGAAGGACATTTCGAAGCCCGGAACCCCTGGTACAGCTACCACGAACTGTTGATGGAACCCGCTGCAAAAATCGTTGGAGCGCAAAATGAAGAAGTGGTGCACATGAACGGCCTCACCGCCAACCTGCATTTCCTCATGGTGAGTTTTTATCGCCCCAAAGGAAAACGATATAAAATAATCTGCGAGGCCAAAGCTTTTCCGAGCGATCAGTACGCTTTGGAATCACAGGTAAAATTTCATGGTTTCGATCCGGCGGATGCCATCATTGAAGTACACCCCCGCACCGGAGAACATATCATCCGCGATGAAGATATTGAATCCAAAATCCGCGAACACGCTGATGAAATCGCTTTGGTATTTTGGGGCGGGGTAAATTATTATTCCGGTCAGCTCTTCGACATGGAGCACATCACCAAAGCAGGTCATGCCGCCGGCGCCGTGGTGGGTTTTGACCTGGCACACGCTGCGGGCAATGTTCCTTTGAAACTTCACGAATGGGGCGTCGATTTTGCCGCATGGTGCACTTATAAGTATCTGAATAGCGGCCCGGGTGCTGTGTCAGGAATCTTTGTCCATGAAAAACACGGCAATGAAAAAAATATACCACGTTTTGCGGGTTGGTGGGGACACAATAAAAAGGAGCGTTTCAGGATGCAGCCCGGATTTGACCCCATTCCGGGTGCAGAGGGCTGGCAGCTCAGCAATGCGCCGGTGATGTCAATGGCGCCACATCTGGCTTCTTTGCGGATTTTTGCGGAAGCGGGAATAGAAAAACTTCGGGAGAAAAGTGTGAAAATGGGCGCATTCCTCGACGAGGTAATTCACGCTGTGGCCTTATCGGCAAATGTGGCTATCGAAACCATTACACCATCTGAAACCAATCGCCGGGGTTGTCAGGTAAGTTTGTTGATACCCGGACATGGGAAAGAAATTTTCAACCATTTGATGAAATCAGGTGTTTTTGTCGACTGGCGGGAACCAAATGTGATTCGACTGGCACCCGTTCCACTTTATAACAGCTTTGAAGATATCTGGCAATTTGGCGAAATATTGAAGGCGGGTTTGAAGAAAACATCATGATATTGATCCGGAAATTAAATACAATCGAATGAAAAAAGTCTTGGTCATTGGCGGTGGGCTCGTAGGTGCGCTTCACGCTGCCAACCTTGCCGCAAAAGGATGTCAGGTAAAGCTATACGAAAGGCGTCCCGACATGCGGAATGTCGCCATGGTGGCGGGCAAATCAATCAATCTCGCCCTGAGCCACCGCGGCTGGAAAGCCATTCGAATGGTTGGATTGGAAGAACATATCCGGGACATGTCCATCCCTATGTACGGCCGGAAAATTCATGATATCGAAGGCAATGTGGGTTATCAGCCTTACGGCAAAGAAGGTCAGGCCATCTATTCTGTTTCGCGCGGAGAGCTGAATGTGGCCTTACTCAACAGAGCTGCCGAGCGACAGGTCGACATGCACTTCGACTGGAAATGTGTGCAGGTGGATTTTGACAAAAGCACTGCCATTTTTGAAAACAATGCCACGGGAGAGCAGCGCACGGAAACCGCTGATGTGATTTTTGGAACGGATGGTGCTTTTTCTCAGGTCCGCGCCGATATGATGCGCACGCCTCGCTTCAATTATCAGCAGGAATTCATTCCCCACGGTTACCGGGAACTCCTTTTGCCGGCAGGCGAAAACGGCACTTTTCAAATTGAAAAAAATGCCCTCCACATCTGGCCCCGGGGTGGCTATATGCTCATCGCCCTGCCCAATCCGGGTGGGAGTTTTACCTGCACGCTCTTTATGCCTTACACGGGCAAAAACTCTTTCACAGCCC